>JBGPOG010000321.1:0-5661 GCA_041487935.1 Chthonomonadia bacterium
GATGAAAAAGTGGCGTGGGCGAGCCTCCAAGCGTCTCCAACATTCATAAGCTGTAGTGAAGAAGTCATTTGCGCTCTGCTTGGGAACGATCACATGATGGGTGCCGCTCGTCATTGGGACTCTACCATCAACCCACCAGTCATGGAACTGCAGTCGGAAGCCGTAAAGGTAACCAGCCAAGTGCATCAAGAACTCGCCGTCTTCTTCGCGGAAGTCTCCCTTGAGGCTCTGTGTAACCTCCAAATTGTGTGATGCCGGTAGCTGATAAATCGGGGCTGGTTGGCGGAACGGTGGGTAGAAAAAGCCATCTGGGTCGCTCCCAGCCCTCAGCTCCTTAACAAGTTCGTCGAAATTCTCTATCGGGCTGAACGAGCCCCCCTCAAAGTCGCCTGGATACTTAACTGGAAGAAAGAATATTTTGTCTTGATAGCTCATTTGTCAACTAAACAGCTCGTGGAGTGGTTGCCCAACTGTTCATTATACCGATTGGTGCAAGCGCTTGCTTCGAGGATTCCGACGGTTCCTTGGCAACGACATGCTCGTGAAGCGCTGTTGGAGAGGGAAGACCGGCGATTAAGAGCCTCCGACCGACTGCCAGAGGCACAAGACTCCCGTTCAGAACCTTAAGACTCCCGTTCAGAACCATCCGAACGCGAGCCTTATTTGGTTGATCGCGAGTCTTCTGCATAAAATTTGGAATATTCCCAATAATCCCGCTATCCTCGCTCGTGAGTCCATACGGATGCACGAGGCAACTACCGGCTCCCAGGGGGACGCGATGCGACGGCAGGCTTTCCTCTTCACCGGTCCCGCAATCAACGTCTCGTACAAAGTCGCCTACCGCGGCACGCGGGAGGCGGATCTGTGCGCGATGTGCCCGGAACAGACGGTGGCTGCGGCGAGCTGACTTTACCCACCCGACTCCCCAAAGAGACCGCCGAATCCCACAAGGAGTTTGGCGGTCTCTTTAGATTTTGGAGCGTCGCAGTGACACGTTAGCCTGATGCTTCAAGAATCTCGACTGTAAGGCTCGCGGCGTGGTACACTACCTCAAAGGACTATAAGACGCAAACCCGTGAGGCACGCCATGCCCGACTGCGAATTCTCATCTGACACCCCCACTCCGGCCATAACACGGCGCGAGATGTTGCTTCGCATGTCCGCCGGATTCGGCATGGTCGGGCTGGCCGGAATGCTGGCGCCGGAGTGCGCTCTCGCGGAAACGGCCGCGCGCCGGCCGCAGTTTGCTCCGCGCGCCAAGCGCGTTATCTTCCTGTTCCTCAACGGAGGGCCATCGCACGTCGATACCTTCGACCCGAAACCGGCGCTCAAGAAATTCGAGGGCCAGCAGCCGTCCGGAGAGCTCTACAAGAAGAGCAAAGGAACCGGCTACATGCCGTCGCCGTTCGGCTTTGCCCGTTACGGCAAGAGCGGTATCGAGGTGAGCGAGACCCTGGCGCCTCTCGGGCGAGTGATCGACGACTGCTGCATTATTCGCTCGATGAGGACCGATGTCCCAAACCACGAGCCGGCGCTGCTCCAGATTCACACGGGCAACGTTCAGCCCATCCGGCCGTCGATGGGATCGTGGTTCCTCTACGGGCTCGGCTCGGAGAATGCAAACCTGCCCGGGTACGTAGTGCTTCGTCCCAGCCCGAAGATCGTCGTTGGTCCGGCGCTCTGGGGCAACAGCTTTCTCCCCGCGGAGTTCCAGGCCACCAGCGTCATCACCGCAGACATGCAGGTGGATAAGCTGGTCGCGAATATCCATAATCCAAATCTCAGCGAGCAGCAGCAGCGAGAACAACTCGACTTGTTGGGCCAGTTGAATCGCCGCCACCTGCAAAAACGCGGCGGGGACTCGGAGCTGGACGGCCAGATCAAGGCGATGGAAACGGCCTTCCACATGCAGAAGCAGGCCATACTCACATTCGACATCAGCAAGGAGCCGGAGCATATCCGCAAGATGTATGGCGACACCACGTTCGCTCGCTCCTGCCTGCTTGCGCGGCGTTTGGTGGAAGACGGAGTACGATTCGTGACCGTCTACTATACGAGCGATAAGGACAACCAGCCCTGGGACACGCACTCCAACCACGATTCGCGGCATCCGAAGCTCTGCGCCGATGCCGGGCAAGCCGCCGCGGCCCTCATTACGGACCTAAAGACGCGCGGGTTGTTGGACGATACGCTGGTGGTCTACGGCGGCGAATTCGGCCGGACTCCCTATGCAGAGAACAGAGAGAAAGACAAGGCGGGTCGCGACCATCATCACACCGCTTTCTCGGTGCTGTTGGCGGGCGGCGGAGTGAAAGGCGGGACGGTCTACGGAACCACGGATGATTTCGGGATGAACGTGGTGGAGAACCCGGTACACGTCCACGACCTGCACGCAACAATACTGCACTTGCTCGGCATCGACCATGAGAAGCTCACCTATCGCTACGCCGGCAGGGACTTCCGCCTGACCGACGTCTTCGGCCGCGTCCCCCACGAAATACTGGCGTAATCTGGAGCGGGGAGTTCGGGCGCATGCCGGTGTCTCAAGGCTGAGATGGCCGCGACCACAACCCGCATGGGTTCGGAATGTGGATGGCCGGCGCCGGGGTTCGCCGCGGCGTCAGCTACGGCGAAACCGACGAGGTCGGCTTCAAAGCAGCCGTCGACCGCGTCAGCGTGAACGACCTCCATGCCACAATGCTCCACCTGCTGGGAATCAACCATACGAAGCTGACCTACTTCCACAACGGCCGGAGCTACCGCCTGACCGACGTGGCGGGAAACCTTCTGACAAGAGTGCTGGCTTGAGCGACCGAGTCTTGCTTATTGGTCGTCTTCAAGATACCGGCGTGTATTCGGGCTACGTCGCCCATGTATCCGTTCTCTTTCGAGCGCTCGGCGGCCTTAATAATATATTCTCGCGCTTTCTTACCATCGCCAACGGCTTCGTAGTAGAGGCCCAGGTAGAGATTCGCGTAAAACATCGGTTCGCCCGATCGGGTTTGAGCCGGGGCGGACCGTGCTGCCGCCAGCACGTCGTCCGGACTTGCCTTGCCGGCGAACAATTGGTGGACCTGCGCCATCGGAACGCGTGCATCATTCTCGATCGGAATGAGACTTTTCCTCGCGGCTTCCAGGCCGTCCGCGCGCGCCGTGCAAAGGAAGTGCCACACCGCGTTCTCGACGTCGTTTGAGTTCACGGTCTGGTGCAGCTCGAACTGCTGTTTGGCTTCCACATAGCGACCGGCGTAGTAGAGCGATATACCGCGCTGCCAGTGGTATGGTTTGCGGCCTGGAGCCAGGCTCAAGACCCTGTCGAAGTCCTGAATGGACTCGGCGATCTTTCCGGCCTTGAAATTCGCCTCCCCGCGGAGCTGCCAGGCATCCGGACCGACTGAATCGGACGGCTCTTGGACATTCCTGTCCTGCCAGATAATTTCTTCCGGCCAGCCGTTCTTTCGTAAGAAAGGCATGCTGCTCTTGTCGCCCTTCACGTATACCGCCAGAAATGCGGTGCTGTAGGAGTTGATGATCTTGTAGGTTGTTGCCATGGAAGTGAAGCTGAATTCCGCGCCGCCTTCCCGCCGGGCGCCTTTGCCCACGCCGTCGCCGAAAGTTGGGTTTACCTTGGCCATATCCGTGAAGGAATAGTGGCCCCCGTTTTTCAGTTCAAGCAGATAGGAAGGACCTTCGTGTTTCTCATGAAGGCTGCGGATGATGGCGTTGCCGCTGGCCCCGATGGTCCGGTCTTCCGTACCAAGCATCCAGAGAGTGGGCGCTTTGAGATTGGAATGCTGGGGATAAGCGCCGGACATGGCGATGACCGACTTGAAGCGGGCGTCCATATCCGCCACTCGCACGGCGGTCATGGAGCCGAACGACATCCCCGCCGCGCAAGGACGGGAGAGGTCCAGCTTGCCCTTGAAGCGCTCGTCGGCGCCATCATTCCATTTCACCATCTGGTCCAGCAAGAACATCATGTCCTTCGGCCGGTCCACCGCCGAGTTCGCGCGCTCGCTTGCCTGCATCGGAACGCGGCCCTCCTCTAGGAATGTCATTCCCGCGTTGCCCGTATGGTCCGCCGATACAATCACATAGCCGTGTGAAGCCACATAATCGCACCAGAACGTATTCTGGTGTCGGCTGCCGCCGTTGCCATGTGAAAAGATAATGACGGGATACCGTCCGAGGCGAACTGGCGCGTCGCGACATGAATTCATCCAATAGGTCTTATTCAACTCGTCAGTAGTCTTCCCTCTTGCCTTCTTGTAGTACTCCTCCAGGTCGGGTGTCACCCCGCCGGGGATAAAGTCGGTGTACTTGCTCTTTGGCATAATACGGGCGCTATCCGCGGCGGGGTACCAGATCTCGGTGACCAGCGTGCGCGGCTTCTGCGTGAAGTGGTCTGTCCGTTTGTTGTCCACGAAAACGGTCGTGATTACGCCCACCGGGAAGGGGCCTTCCTTAAGCGGGTCGGTTGCAGCCAGAGCCGGATGAACCGTGCAAAACAGTGCAGTTACGATTAGAGCGATTGAAATGCGCATGGGATACTCCATCAATCAGAAATCAACCTGTCGAATAAGTGAAGTGTAGCACGCAATAGCACGAAGCTTGCCCCGGTAGGTGTGTTAAATGACAAAAGTAGACGAGCACACATCTCTGTCCCGGGGCCATTTGAAGGAACCTGGCAAGAACGAGGCGAAACCTCGGTCCTGTCAGAGTTATTCAGCACACTACGAAACGCGCATTAGCAGTAATCAGTAACAACGTGAATGTGCGAATCGGTGATTGAAATAGACTGGAATTGCGTATGCGAAGAAGTAAAGCAAACCGTTTCGGCTTCCTGGTCCTCGCCGCGCCAGCTCTTTTTGCCTCCGAGTGGCCAAGGCCGGCCCAGGCGGACGAAGCGCCCGATCTGACCCACGCCACACTGGTTGTACGGAGCGCGACCGCCGCCCCTCTGGTCGAACGCACCGCTGCAACCGTGCTGACGGAGGAAGTGGAGAAGCGCTCCGCAGTGAAGTGGCGCTCCGGGACGACGTGGCCCGCTCAGGGATGGGCCGTGGCGATCCTTTCCGGTAAGTCCGCAGAGCTGTACGGCAAACCCGTGCCTGAAAAGACACATCCCGGCAGGGCCGATGGATATGGAATCGCGACGGACTTATCGAATCCCGGCCGGCCAATCCTCTGGATAGTAGGCGCAGATCCTCGCGGCGCTCTCTTCGGAGTTGGCCGGGTCCTGAGGAACCTCGAATGCCGGAACGGCGGCGTGCGGCTGATCGCGCCGCTTAATCTGACATCCGCTCCCGATTGCCCGATCCGCGGACACCAACTGGGCTATCGCGCCACGGCAAATTCATACGACGCGTGGACGCCCGCGCAGTTCGATCAATATATCCGCGAGCTCGCGCTCTTCGGCACAAACAGCATCGAAGGCATCCCGTTCCAGGACACGCGCCCGACGGTAAGCGTTTATCCTCGAAGCAAGATGAACGTCGATCTCAGCCGCATTTGCGGGCGTTACGGCCAGGACTACTGGATCTGGGTCCCCGCGGACTTCGATCTGAAGAACGCGGAACTGCGGGCGAAAGCCCTCAGGGAGCACGAAGGGCTTTTCCGCGAATGTCCGACCCTGAGCGGCGTTTTCGTGCCGGGAGGCGA
>JBGPOG010000322.1:0-5631 GCA_041487935.1 Chthonomonadia bacterium
CGACCGCCAACCAATCCAAGAGTTCCGGATTAGACGGCGCTTCGCCTTGTGCGCCAAGGTCCTCCGCCGAGTCACTCAAGCCGGTTCCGAAGAACTGCTTCCAGAGGCGGTTCATAATTACTCGCGCTGTGAGGGGGTTCTCCGGCGAGACCAGCCATTTGGCGAGGTCGACGCGCGTCTTAGCCGGCCCTAGAGATGAACTTTCGTCCGACAGGAATCCCGGGGTCGCCGGCTGGACGACCTGGCCGCTTTCGTCCTGCCAGTTGCCGCGCCGGAAGATGCGCGTTACAAACGGTTTCACCCCTTCGACCACCATGACAGGCGTTGCGCCGTGACGGCATTCCAGGATGTCGCGCTCCAGCGGCTTGATTTGCTCGAGCGAGTCCGCTTTGAAGGCCGTTCCGAGGAGAAACTCCCGCAGCGCGTTCGCTTTTGCGCCCTGGCCACTCCCGTTTTGCACCGAAGCAAGCAGCGCCGGGGCAATAATTGGAGAATCCGGGTCTTCGGGCACGAGTGGAGAAGCGCACAATCTGACGCAGCCAGGCTTGACACCCTTCAGCGTCACAACAATGGAGTCGCCTGCAGTTAGCTGTATGGGCGAATCCAATATCCAGACCGAGTCGAGCGAATCCTTCACATGTGCCGCCGGAATTCGCCAACCGCGCTGTATTCCGAGAATGTCGAACCCATTGTAATAGACGGCATCGTGGAAGTTGGCGCCCGCGTGGCGGAATTTGACCGCCTGCTTCTTTCCGTCCGGCTTCTGGACTTCCGCAGCCAGACTTAGAGTGCCGGCCTTCCCGCCGGTACGAAGAATTGACCCTCCGTGTACAGCGTTCGGAAGCAGCTCGAGCCTCAACGCGGCAAGCCATTCAGCATCCGGACGCAGGCTAAGTTTGAGGTCGGTGGGAGCTGTCTCCTTGAGGATCAGGCTTCCGTCGGATAGCCGATCGTATTGATCCGAAACAGTCTTGCCATCCGGGCCGGCCAATTCCAATCCCGCATTCGACCATCCGTTTGGATGTCGCGAGAGGAAGTGCGTCGCCTGCGCCCGCCAACCATCGTACATCTTGGCCGCTGCAGCATCCCGCTGAAGAATTGGCTCGAGGCCCAGTGCGATGTTCCGAATCCTCTCTTGCTGTCGAGCGATCCGCTGTTTGAGATAGGCACTTTCGACCGTTATCTCCGGCGGGAACGGGTGGTCGTTACTCCAGCCGCGCAGATCGGGGTTTGGCGTGTAGTCGTAATCCTGATAGACTCCCCATTGCTTCACGTCCGCGAAAAACGCGGCCATGGAATAGAAATCCTTCTGCTTGAAGGGGTCATACTTGTGGTCGTGGCACTCGCAGCAGCCCATCGTCGAACCGAGCCAGGCCATGCTGACGGTGCGGACGCGGTCCGCCTGGTACTTAGCCAGATACTCTTTTGGCTGGGCCCCGCCCTCGCGGGTGACCATGTTCAATCGATTGAAGCAGGTTGCGGTCAACTGCTCGGTTGAGTGATTCGGCACGAGGTCGCCGGCGATCTGTTCGATCGTGAACTGGTCGAAGGGCTTGTTCTTGTTGAAGGAGTCGATCACATAGTCGCGATACGCCCAGGCGTTCATATTCTGGTCGCCGTGATAGCCCACCGTATCCGCATACCGCACCACGTCGAGCCACGGCACTGCCATCCGCTCGCCGTAATGCGGCGAGGCCAGAAGCCGGTCGACGACCTTCTCGTAGGCGCCGGGCGACCGGTCCGTCAAGTAGTCCCGCACTTCGTTGGGCCTCGGCGGTATTCCGATCAGGTCAAGGGAGAGCCGGCGGATCAGCGTTCTCCTGTCCGCCTCCTGCGATGGTGCGATACTCTTTGCGGCCAGATTTGCGAGAATGAATCGATCGATAGGGCTTACAGACCAAGTCCGCAAAAATGCCGGCCCCATCTTCAATCGTCTATCGTCTATCGCCGGTATTGGCGGTCTCTTCGGAGAAATGTACGCCCAGTGCGCCTGGAATTCCGCCCCCTCCTTTATCCAGCGGACCAGCAAAGCGCGCTGAGCCGGGCTCAGTTTCTTTCGTGAATTCGCGGGCGGCATCAGGATCGGCTGGTCGCCCGCGTTGATCCGTGCGACCAGCGTGCTTTTCTCAGGATGCCCGGGTACGAGGATTCCGCGCGCCTTTACAGATTCGAACTGGTCCAGGCGCAGGTTCGCCTGGCGCTTGTTGCGGTCTGGACCATGGCAGGCGAAGCAGTTTTCAGAGAGGATCGGCCGGATTTCGCGGTTGAATTGGAGTTTCTGGGCGTCTGCCAAGAGCGGCGCCAATAACAGGGACCAACACAAGATGTTTGCGCTAAGCTTCATGGCTATCTACCCTCAGGCTTTGGGAGAATATCAAAAGGTTCTCGACCGTGCATCCGATATGCGCGGAAATGCTCGTCTAACGTGAAGATCACTCGGTTGTTCGTTTCTTCGGCTGCTGCGACCAATGAGGCGTCGGCAAAATCCATTGGCGTATCGGCATATCGCGCCATCAGCACTTCCATCCTGCTCAGTGTTACCGCATCAATCGGTTGTATCAGCATCCTTCCATCCGAAACGAGCCGCCATATCTGGCTTTGTGCCTTCCAACCTATGCGAGTTCCGAGAAAGTACATCGTTTCAGTAAGGACAGGGACGGTCGTTACAAATGGTAATTGAATCACCGCCAGTGCTTGTTGGCACAAATCATGATACCGATCGTGTTCATCGACGATCGCCACGAGAGGACCGGCATCGGTCAGCGTCAAAGATGGCCCTCCCGGTGCTTTTTGACCATCCCTTCGGCAAAGAATTCCCCGGTTCGGCTTGAGTTATACCCATCGTCTAGACCCGCACTCGACACGCACCCGATAACATCCGCAAGCCCGATATCTGCCCTCATACCGTCCGGCGCAAGCTCGGTGAATTCGCGATCGAGCACCTCAACAATGAGCCGATTGACCGGCTTGCCGCGCAGCCGCGAAGCATGTTTAACTCGCTTGTAGATGTCTTCGGGAATGCGGATACTGGTTTGTACGGACATTACGATCACCTCCAAGGACAATTGTACCACAGATATTGACTTGTAATACAACCGGTCTGTCCATCACGTTACGCTGATCACGAGATTCTTGTCCGCCACGGAAACAGCATCCCTCTCAAATCGCACAATCGTCCGTTCGCCGGTCGCTTGCACCGAACATGCCAACGATTGACCGTTTAATGACGCTGTCCCTCGCTTGAAATCCCCGGCAAGCGCCACCGTACGAAGCCGCAAACTACCATGCCTTAAGTGAATCTCCGCGGTCAGCGATTTCGCCGTCAGCTTCTGCGTATACGTTCCCCATCCTTCGGCCGCGACGAACGGCGCCTTGAACTTGCATCGCGTACCAACGGCCGCCCTGAATGGCTTTGAATCTGGTACTGATCTGTATGACAACCTCTATTCGTATTTGTGTGCTTGAAATCGGGAGGGATGTGGAAAAAGTGTTCTCCATTGAACTATCTATCCACGAGATGCTTCCGGCCCACATCGAGCCTGGACCTGCAGCGGGCAGCAAACGTCAGCGCCTCAACGTGTGCGCCTGCCATAAATCCGGTCCCGGCAACTGCTGCCCCTATTTCGCTCGACGAATGGAATTCACGCTGCGCCATCAATCCGTCTGCTCCTCGTTCTATTGCCAAGCGCGGCCGCTACCCCTTAATCCCGCTAGTCGTCATCCCCTGGATGAACGTCCGTTGGGTGAGGAAGAAAAGTACCAGGATCGGCAGGGTCATGACGGTCGCAACCGCCATCAAGCGCCCGGGAAAGGAACCGTACTGACTGTTGAACGTCGCCAGGCCCAGCGAAAGCGTGAACTTCTCCGGCGAGCTGAGGTAAATCATCGGAGTCAAATAATCGTTCCAGGCTCCAAGGAAGGCGAAGAGAGCAACCGTCGCGATGACCGGCTTGGAAAGCGGCATCACTACACGCGCATATATTCCCCAGGGACCGCAGCCATCGATCCTTGCCGCATCACTTAGCTCGCCGGGAATACCCAGGAAGAACTGCCTCATCAGGAAAATAGAGAAGGCGCTTCCGAAAAAGCTCGGGACGGTCAGAGGCGCGTAGGTGTCCACCCAGCCCATTTTGGTGAAAAGCACGAAGAGCGGCACCATCGTCACCTGTCCCGGCAGCATCATCGTGGCGAGGAGGACATAGAATAGCAAATCCCGCCCCTTCCATCGGGTCATCGCCAGGCTGAATGCAACCAGGGAGCAAGAGAAGATGGTCCCAAGCACCGTCGCCCCGGCCACGAAGAGTGTATTGCCGAGCATCCGGACAAACGGGATGGAGCTCAAACCGAGCCGATAGTGCTCGAACGTAATCGGATGCGGAATCCACTCCGGCGGCCAGACGTGGAGCTGTACGTCGGTCTTGAGTGACGAGCTGACGAGCCAATACAGCGGCGCAGCAAACAAGAGGCTCAGTCCGATCAAAGCCCCGTGAACGATCGCCAGGTATATACGCTTAGAATTTGTACTACGCGCGTTCATTCGTATGTCTTGCCAATGCTAACATTTGTCATGTGACGATCTAATTCGTCGTAGGCGGCCAGTCGTAGGCGGCCAGATCGTTCTGATTGAGACCGTAACCCGCCATTTCAATGGCGGGACTCTCGGTGCGCCAAATGTTCCCGCCATTGAAATGGCGGGCTACGGTCTTTCGTCCCATCGGGACGGACGGCAATTATCCGTTGGCTCGTGCCACAATCCCGCAGAGTTAACGCGCCTCGGCGCCCTGATAGTAGACATACCGGGCGCTGGATCGCAAAATGGCGCCGGTCGCCGCGAGCACGATCAGCAGCAATACCCACGCCATTGCACAGGCGTAGCCCATCTTGAAGTCCGCGAATGCCACATTGAAGAGATAAAAGCTGTAAAAAGTGGTCGAATCGACAGGGCCGCCTGTCCCCCGGGTCATGACGTAGATAGGCGTGAAAAGCTGGAACGCACCGATAAGCCCCATAATTAAAGTGAATAGAATTTGGGGGCTGACGAATGGAATCGTCACGTTCCGGAAAAGCTCCCACCGCCGCGCGCCGTCTAGGCTCGCGGCTTCGTAAAGATCTTTCGGCACGTCCTGAAGAGCGGCCAGGAAGATGACCATCGCTCCGCCGACATTCCACAGGCTCCAAAGGATGATCGCAGGCTTACTCCAGTCCGGGCTGGAGAGCCAGCCCGGCGGATTGTGGATGCCTATCTTGATGAGGATATCGTTGAGCGCTCCCTCCTGCGGATTCAACAGCCATATCCAAAGGACGGCGCTCGCGACGATCGGCACGACGGAAGGAACGTAGAAGAATGTCCGGTAGAACGCCAGCCCTCGGACCTTTGTATTCAAGAGCATCGCGAGGCAAAGCGCCACAATGATGCCAAGCGGCACGGCGAAGACCGCGTAGTAGGCCGTGTTGTAGAGAGACGTAAAGAAGAGCGGATCGCTCCCGAGCCGCTGATAGTTCGCCGGGCCAACCCACTTGGGAGGCGTGAGCACCCGGTAGTTGCAGAAGCTGTAGAAAAGCGATGCCAGTACCGGGTAAGCGGTGAACCATATTAACCCGGCGATCGCAGGCAGGGCAAATACGACGCCA
>JBGPOG010000323.1:0-5617 GCA_041487935.1 Chthonomonadia bacterium
AGGGCAACATCGGCCTGATCCGCGCCATTGAGAAGTTCGACATCCGCAGGGGCTACAAGTTTTCAACCTACGCGACCTGGTGGATCCGTCGGGCCATCACGCGCGCCATCGCGGACCAGGGGCGGACGATTCGCATTCCGGTCCACATGGTCGAGACGATAAACCGGCTCATCAAAACCAGCAGCCAGCTTCTGCAGGAGCTGGGCCGGGAGCCGACGCTGGATGAGCTGGCGCGCGCGCTGGATATGCCGAACGAGCGGGTATCCGAGATCATCCGGATTGCGCCCGAGCCGCTTTCGCTGGAGACCCCGATCGGCGAGGAAGAAGACAGCCACCTTGCCGATTTCATCGAGGACCACGAAGCCGTCTCCCCGGCGGAAGCCGCAAACAACCTTGTTCTCCGCGAGAAGATCGAAGAAGCGCTCGACCAGCTAACGCAGCGCGAGCGCGACGTGCTTATCATGCGCTTCGGCCTGGAAGACGGCTGTTCGCGGACGCTGGAAGAGGTGGGCCGCCACTTCCGCGTGACCCGCGAGCGCATCCGCCAGATAGAAGCCAAAGCCCTAAAAAAGCTCCGCCACCCCAGCCGCAGCCGGAAGCTAAGGGACTATCTCGAGTAGATTTCCGACGCTGAAAGCTCATGGCTAAGTCTCAACGTCTTCCGGCGCGCGTCGTCGAACTGTCGCGGCCCGCCTCGAACGGATATACCGGGTCGCGGCTGCCACCGGCCATGTCGCACGGTTTATCGTCTTTGGTTCGTTCATTACGGCAAAACCAGACCCGAATGATGTGGATGTGCTCCTATTAACGGACGACTCTTTCAAGCTCGGCATCCTGTCCGGCGGGGCCCAATTACTCTTTTACCATGGGACCGCCCAGTCCCATTTTGGTGCGAGCGTCTTCTGGCTGCGACGACTGGCAGCTCTTGGAGGAGAAGACGAAGCAGTCGCGTAGTGGAGCGTTAAACGTGAAGGTGGCGCGCGGCATTGTGGAGGTTATTTCGGAGCACACATGATTACGAACGACCATGAACTCAAAGTAACGCTCGATCGAATTGCTCGTAAAGGGGGAGGTTAGAACGATGAATACCTTGAAGCGTCAATTTACAGTTGTCCTTTCTTTGGTCGTGATTCTCCAGCCGTTAACCCCCTGCCTCGCCGCAGCCGATGACACGTCTGTTCGCCTCAGCGGCTCAATTAAACGTGCCCGCCCAGATCTTAAAACCGTTACGGAAGACTATAACAATGTGAACCAAGCCGTCAAAACCGGCAATCCGGACGCCATAACAGTCGCTTCCGTACTCGCCCCCTATCCGGGCCTCAGCCGAAGCGCCAATTCTGCGGGGGCTCCGACCAATTTGTCACCGCTCCCCGAAACTCTTGAACCGCCAACACCGTTACTCCCACCAGCGGCCGCCCCATCAGCAACAGGCGTTGCTAATGAATTCACAGCCCCACCACCCGCTCAAGGCAACTTTAACTACCAAGTCGCATTGGCCGATGACTCGGAGCTGCGGCTGGAAGGCAACAATGTCACTGTATTCGACAACGGCCGAAAAGGTTTGGTTTTGGCTACCTACCGGGGAGAACGCGGACTCTATGTTTTAACGCGCAACGCCGGCACTGGAATTTTTAACCGTCAAAGTATTCAACCTGCACCCGATAACATTCAGGGAGCATGGCTGAAAACACCGGCGATTTCACCCGATGGAAAACATCTGGCTGGTGTGGTTAACGCTGGTGGAACACAAAAATTGGTGGCCATGACGCGCGATGGTGGAAATTCTCTTGATTTCCAGGATCCAAAATATCTGCTTAACGCAAATACGACCATTCCAACTCCGACTGAAGGTGTTTTCAAAAACTGGCGTTTCTTTGGAGATGCATCCTTCACTCCAGACGATAAAGTGTTATTCAATATTGTAAGGGGAGGACGCATTACTGATACTTTCAAATATGACTGGAGCAGTTCTGCGCAAAGTTATGAAAACTTAGCCAAATACAGCGGCGCGGGTTTTAGTGATCTCAAGAATTACAGACCTGGCGATATTGGTCGAAATGAACAAGGTGTGCAATATTGGTATTATTCTCCGGGACCAACACCTCAGACAGATGGCGTAGAAATGGTCTATGTTGCAGATTCTTCTGCGAGAGGTCTAAAAATATTAACCATGAAGTTTCTTCCTGAGATGCCTATGCACCATATTCCAGGTGGACAGTGGATGTTTCCGATGAAAGAATTTGATCCTGTCAAATGGGTGAGTTCGGTCTCCCCTATAGGATCCTTCTATCAGGGTAACATCGGCGATAAAATCATAGTCTGGTCGCGAGGCACATCCAAGAAACTACCCGCAAACCCTTCATCCCAGCAACAGTCGAATCGAAATTGAAGTTGGAAGCCCGCACGAGGCTGAATATTTCGTGTAAGTGTGTAGCCGTGAACCGAATTCCGCCACTTATTTCAGACGGCGTGCGGTGTTGATTGCGGAATTCGCTTCGCCGTGTTAGAATGCTCACCGGAGGTACCGGCAGATGGTCCTTGATAGGATTTCGATCAACCCGGCGCGGATGAATGGACAGCCGTGTATTCGCGATCAAAGGCTTACCGTTCGGCGGGTTATAGAGCTTTTGGCGCAGTATCCCGACCGCGCTGAACTCAATCAAGAGTTTCCGGAGCTTGAGGATGCGGACATCCGGCAAGCCCGTGCATACGCTTCTACGTACATTGACGACCGAATAGTGGACCTTTCGGAAACTTATGAAACTGCTGCTCGATCAGGGACTTCCACGTTCGGCGGCAGATCTCTCACCCCACATTGACGTCCCTCCTCTCACAGTGATACAATCTACTCATTCCAGCATCTAAGGTAATCGCTATGACGCCAGGGAGCGAGAATTGCAGGTAGCCTCTTGGCGTGTTGGCTTACTAGAGGTTCCCATGCCCGCCGATCAAAAGAAACGAACCGTCCGTCTTGCCCTTCCCGAACCGGCCCGCAATCGGGCGGAACGGCAGGCAGCGCGGCGACATAGGAGCCTGGAAGACCATATCGAGTGCGCGGCCAAGCGAGCGGTCGAGACCGAAAACGAGGCGCAGACGCTTCTAGAGGAGGTCAGCCGCAGTTATCGCGCACAACGCCCGCGGGCGGGCAAGCGCGGACAATCGGCCGAGGAGCGCTTAGAAGAGCTGCGCAAACTTCGCGAGCAGGCGGCCAGTGATCTCTATCCGTGAGCATTGGATTGCACTGGACGCGAACGAGTTTCTCTTCGCTATCGACCCTCCTGCCGGACACAAAGCCTGCCACGAAATTGTCTTTCAAAGACTTTACGGCCTGTATCGGGACCTTTGTGCCGGACCTTCGGATTAGCCTCCCCCAAATCCCCCGCTGCCCGGGCGCGGCATCTTCTTGCCGCCGAGCATGATGCTCAGGGTGGTTTTTGTCTGCGCGCGAGGAAGCGGCTGCCCTGTATCCGTTGCCGCGCCGGGGCCGTAACCGATCATCTGGAACATCACCACGTCGCAGTCCTTGAAGATAGCTGCAGGCACGGTAACATCCACGCGGTCGCCGGCCATCACGATGTCCCTCTTGACGAGATCGCGAACCTCGGCCATTTGAAGATAATCGAAGCTCATGCCGAGATCGGGCTTCGCTTCGGAAGAGCTCCACATCGTAATGACCTTCTGTTCTTGGTTCATCCCGAAGATGTTCGCATGCAGTCCGAGCGCATTCGAGATGCCGGACCACTTGAACACGATTGCATCGCCCAGGTTCACCACCTTCTCGAGCTTTGGGCTCGACATCTCTATGGGCGCCAGGAAGTTGACGTTCGCCGGCACGTCCAGCTCCACGTTCCCGGTATAGGTGGTGGTCAGGGTGTAATGGCCGGCCAGGGCGGCGTCGTCTTCCACCGGGTCGGGCTGAGCGCCGGTGGGCCAGTATCCGGTGGTCCAATCCGGCTTGTAGAAGTAGGAAGTCGACCGGCGCATCTTCGCCGCGCTCGCGCGCATCGACGCCTGCTGCTCCGCCGATAGCCCTTTGAACGCGATAACCTCCGGCTGGCCCGGCTTGACGGTGGCTGACGAGCCCCAATACCGCTTGATCGTCATTTCGGAATCGATCCCGCCTGGCGCCGAAGCGTCGTCACCCGTCCCTTCGCTCGGCTTGGGCCGGTACAGCTTCAGGTCCAGCTTGGGGCCGAGCTTCAAGCCATTGGGAATTGCAAGAACGGCGGTGGCATCGTCCGGCGCAATCCCGGGTGACCAGAGACGCACGGTCAGCAGGCGATGCGGCTGGAACATCCTCATGGCGGCGAGGGCCTGAGGAGGCAGCTTGACGCCCGGAGGCAGTTTAAACCCCTCCGGCAGTCCGGGCGGCGCCCCCATCCCGGCAATCCTCATCGAAGTGGTTTCAGCGAAAATGCCCACGAATGCCTGCTTGTCATCCGCCCGGGCTACCGTAGATGCGGCTGCCAGCACGGCCGCCACTGTAGCAAACGTTTTGTACATGGTCCCTCCCTCTCAATTTCTGCGCGCTGCGGTGCGCGACGAGATTTGTGGCCGCTCTTCAGCTACTTCAAATCCATCCTGGCAACCTTGACCAGCCGGTGCCCCAGCATATCAACAGCCGCCTGGCATGCTTCAAGAACTAGATAGCCCACCAGTGGTTCGTACATTCCGTTTACAGGCTCCATGTCTACAAAGAGGACCTCCCCAAAAACCGGTGCGAATCCCTCGACCTGTATCTTTACCGGACCGCAAATCTCTCCCTGCACGATCTCTTGGGTGGCAATTTCCAGATCGACCGTTCGCAGCGTTTCTATCTCCCCAAGTCGGTCTTTCCAGGCGGTTGGAAGCTTCAAGTGAGACGCGCCGGTATCCACCAGCGCTTCGCAGCGAAACGACTTCTTTGAACCGAATAGACTTTCGACAGTTACCGAAGTGATAATCCTTCCCAACTTTTGATCTCCTCTGTATACCGGCGCGTTTAGAACTTGCATAGCCTGTTCTCCAATAGCCAGGAGCCCGACATGGGGCGCAGAGCTATTCGCCCATATCGCTCGCAGCTACGAGAATATTACCCTGAGAACCCAATTCTCAACCAATTGAGTCCGCGCGGGCGCAATACTGTTCACTTACGCCGCCTGGTCGATCGAGACCGGATTAGGCGTATAATGAAGCCAATCCGACAATCCATCTGCGTCCATCTGCGAAATCTGTAGTTAAGGATCCAAAGTGAACGTCCTTGCCATCGACATCGGCACTTCCTCCGTCCGCGCCATGATCTTCGACTCGCGCGGCGCAGCCGTTGAGGGTTTGAAATCCCAGGAGCACTGCCGCCTAACCACCGATCCTCCCGGCGCCGCCACCATGGACGCGGACGAAATGGTCGCCGTTACAGCCGCTTGCATTGACATTGTTCTGGACGCCGCCGGTCACGAAGCAGCAAATATCGTCGCGGTCGGCTGCTGCACCTTCTGGCACAGCATGGTTGGAGTGGACCGCCAGGGGAAAGCCATCACCCCACTTTACACCTGGGCGGACACGCGAGCCGCTGAGGCAGCTGAGAACCTACGAGACGATTTGGAACGAGGAGACGATGGACGATGGACGATGGACGATG
>JBGPOG010000324.1:0-5599 GCA_041487935.1 Chthonomonadia bacterium
CCGTAACTTCGTAAATCTGACCTGGCTCGACACTTGACAGCACGTCGAGTAATCTGGGAACGATCGGAGTCAGCGTACTTATCTTCTTGTTCGATGCGATTATGACCACCACTGCAAGTGGTTTTTGAGCCAGATTCTGCTGAAATCGGAGGTTTTGGTCAAACGTCAGCAGGACATCGAATGCGTTCTCTGCCGCAAGTCGTAGCAACTCTCCGTTCTTCGTGCCGGCCCATCCCATCTCCTGCACGGTCCGGATCTCGTGACCAACCAGATGACGGCGAAGCGGCCTCGGCGCATCCTCGTCGAACAGGATTTTCACCTTGTCGGCAGACCTTCGATCAATTTTTCACCTGCCAGCGCCATTAATCGTATTGCCTGTTCGCGGGATACGGTAGGGAAACTATCCAGAAACGAGTCCAGGCTTTCACCGTCTTCTAGATAATCCCAGAGGTCCCGTATGGGAACGCGTGTGCCGGCAAAGCAAGGTGTGCCGCTGTGACGCTCCGGGTCAATCGAGACGATGCCGAATCGGGGATCAGACCTTGGCACCAGTTCTGTATCTGCTTCTTGAGTTCTTGGCTTGTGGGTGACAGTGTTGTGTAACATTTGCAAATCCCCGCTTCCTGTTCACATTATAAGCCACAGTGCCGTTCGATGAGGTTCACAAGGTCGGAAACTACAGCCTCAACACACGTTGCGTCTCTATCCTGCGCCATCACCCGAATCAAGGGCTCGGTGCCGCTGGCCCTAACGGAGAGCCATTCCGGCTTGCCGACCTTGGTTCGCGCGTGGACGATGGCATCCTGGATTTCGGAGATTTCCTCCCAGCCGTTCTTCGCTCGAACTCGGATGTTGCGGAGGATTTGCGGGCAAGTCTGCACGACCGATGCCAGGTCTGAGAGCTTCTTGCCTGTATCGCGCATCTCGCCGAGGACCTGCAGACCGGTGACCATGCCGTCGCCCGTGGGGATCAAGTGTGGAAAGAGGAGGTGGCCCGACTGCTCGCCGCCGAGCGCCGCGTCAGTCCGAGCCATTTCTGCAGCGACATATCGGTCGCCGACATCCGTGCGTAGGAGCCTGATTCCATGCTTCTCGAGCGCGACCTCCAGGCCCGCGTTGCTCATGATCGTCGCGACGACCACGTCATTGGTCAGCTCGCCGCGCCGCTGCAAGCCGAGCGCGCAAATAGCCATCATTTTGTCGCCATCTACGATCTCTCCGCACTCGTCGCACATCATAACGCGGTCGCAGTCGCCATCGAAGGCAAGTCCCGCGTCAGCCCCAATTTCGCGAACGACTCTGCAAAGGTCGGCGGGCTTGGTGGAGCCGCACTCTACGTTAATGTTAACGCCATCCGGTTCGGTGTGCGTGGCGACGACCTCGGCGCCCAGCTCGCGAAACAGTACAGGAGCGATTTCGAACGCGGCTCCGTTCGCGCAGTCGAGGACGAGCTTGATGCCGTTTAGCCGGCCTCCCGCAGTCGTTTCGACACGCCGGACATACTCGCAGACCAGTTCTCTCGAATCGGAGATGCGTCCAATTTCATCGCCGGTCGGCCTCGGCAGCGACTCCCAATCGTCCATCGCCGCTTCAATCTCATCCTCCACCGCATCGCTCAGCTTGCGGCCATTGGGACCGAAGAACTTGATTCCGTTATCGGGGTAAGGGTTGTGGGACGCGGAGATAACCACGCCGGCAGCAACCTGCGCGAGGATGGTCATTTGTGAAACAGCAGGGGTGGGTACGATGCCGACATTGGTTACACGGGCGCCCATCGCGGCCATGCCGGCATTGAGCGCGCCCTCCAGCATCTCTCCTGAGAGTCGGGTGTCCCGGCCGACAATGATATGCCGCTCGGTCCCATGCTGTCCCAGAACGAAGGCCGCGGCCATTCCCAATTTTAGCGCAAGCTGCGGCGTCAGCTCGATGTTGGCGACACCGCGGATTCCATCTGTGCCGAAACGGGGTTCGCCGTGGCTCATTAGCTTCGGGCCACTTTCACCATGGCGGGCCGCAGCACTCGCGAGTGCATCATATATCCTCGCTGCAGCTCGTCGACAATGGTATTGTCCGGATGTTCGCTGTCCTCAACGCGCGCGACCGCTTCATGGAATTCCGGATCGAACTCCTTACCTTGAGCCTCGATCGTCTCCACGCCGTTCTTTTTGAGAAAGTCCTGAAGCTGGCGCAAGGTCAATCCCACGCCACTCACCAGAGCTTCGTAGCTCCCGGTCTGTTCGGCGGCGGCCAGGGCTCTTTCGAAGTTGTCCAGAACCGGCAATAGGCCAAGGATCAGCTCGCGATTTGCGAATTGAGCGAGTTCTCCGCGCTGCTCTTCGATCCGGCGTTTGAAATTCTGGAAGTCCGCGAGCGCTCGGAGATGATTAGCGCGTTCCAACTCTACTTGCTTTTCAAGACACTCGATCTGCTTCCGGAGGGCTTCAATGGGCTGCTGATCGAATTGATGCGCTTCCGCCTCAGCCTCCGGTACTTGCGCCCCGTCTACCACGTCCGCGCATGTTTCCGACTCCGGGGTAGCGGTAATATTGGCTTCTTCCGTATCTATGTGAATCTTCCGACGCATTTTCCTGAAACTCCATCTATAACAAAAGGTATTCGAATATCCGATCTGCGGACGCAATTGTGCCACGTCCGAATACCAGGATACCCGAATACCTCTTTGATTAAACGCTATTCTAGGCTTGCGCGGGTAAGCATCGTAGACAAGCTGTGTGCCATCAAGCCGACGGCGCCGACCGCGCGATCGTAATTCATGCGGGTCGGTCCGACGACGCCGATATACCCTCCGGTTCGATCGCCGATCCGGTATCGAGAGGCCACGACGCTGCAGTCGTGCATCGCTGGCACGGAGCCTTCCTGCCCTATGATTACGGTCACGTCGCCTCCGAGCAGCGCCTGGCTCAAAACCTGGAAGAGCACGCTCCTCTGCTCGAGCGCCGAAAGCAACTGTTCAAGTCTTACGACGTCCTGAAATTCCCGCTGCCGCAGGATATGGCTTGTCCCCTCGAGGAACACGCGGTCCTCGGATAGTCCACGTGCTGCTTGAAGCAATGCGCCGCGGACTTTGGCCAGGAGCGCTCGATCTCCCGTGAACTCATTCGGGATGTCGGTTACTGCGGAGCCGCCCAGCTCGCGCAGTTCGCAGCCGGAATACTGATCGTTCAAGTAATTCGTTACGCGCTCGATCGAGCCGGCGTCCGGCGTGTTCCCCGGATCGATCAGACGGTGTTCGACATCTCCCGTAGACAAGAGCATGACGAGAAGCAGATGAGACCGGCTCGCCGGGGCGAGGAAGAACCGATGCAGGCGAGTTTCTGTACGGGTAGGAGGCGTTGCCGCGGAAGGGTATCGAGTCATACCTGCCAGAAGCCGGCAGGTCTGCTGAATCAGCTCTTCAACTGGCGTCAGGGCCGAATCCCAACCCGCAAGAGTTTTCGTTTCCGGCGAATTCTTGAGCGAGGTGGCGGACATCAGCCGGTCCACGTAGTACCGATAGCCGAGGTCCGACGGTATCCGCCCGGCCGAAGTGTGCGGCTGGACGAGGTACCCGCGGTCGGACATCTCAGCCATTTCATTTCGGAGGGTTGCGGATTTGCAGCCGAAATCGTGGTGGCAGGCGAGCCATTCCGAGCCGATCGGATCGGCGGTATCCACGTAATCGTTGACGATGGCTTGCAGGATGCGCCCTTTTCTGGGGTCGAGCACAGTTCCCTCCGAAATGCAGAACAATCACCTGAAGTATAAACGTCGCTCATCCGGTTTGTCAAGGGCGCGGCCAGTCCGAATGAGTTCAGGCTCGGTGAGAGTGGGTTTTTCAACCCTCTGGCTTCGCCAGCATACGACGGCAGCTTTCTACGGTATTGGGTGTGTTGAGTTGCCAGGTGCCGAACAAACTCATCAGAATGGACAGGGTTTGGGAGCCTTTATCCGAACGGGTTCCGCCGGTTACTTTAGGCAGGACCACGAGAGGGCGGATAGCGCGTTCCGCTGCGTTGTTACCTGGGGGAACGTCCGGATGTTCCACAAAGGTAAACATTTCATTGGAGAAGTTCATGATTCGGCGTGAGAGAGTGCGATGCGGGACATCGGCATCGATGACCTGAAGGCGGATCCGTGCGACCAATTCCTCACGCATAAGGGCGTCCAAATCCTGCGTGCCTTAGGATTCACCATCGACGTGCAACAAGACTCCTGATATGAAGAACTGTTTTTGCTATCTGAATAATAGGGCGATTCTCACCTATCGTGAACTGTTACAACAGACAGTTGGGAGCGGAAAATAAGTAACGGATTGTTGAATCGCCGCGAATCCCACATGGCCAATTGGCTGCGCTGTGTCCGGGATCGCGAGAGAAGCCTGTCCTGGATGCGAATACGGCTTACCGGGCAATGGTCACTATCGCCATGAGCGTTCAGAGCTACCGCGAGGGCCGCGTGCTCTACTTCGACGAGAAGGCGCGGAAGGCGGTCTCCAGTCCGCCGAAAGTGTAAGGGGATATGTGTAAGGAATTCAAGGATCCACAGAAACTCCACCTTCTCCGCCTTAACCAGCACACGGCTCCGAACCTTCTCCACGTCCAGCAGTCCATAATTCGCCGCCACTCCCGACCGCGTCAACCCCAGCCGCTTTGCGGCTTCCGGCACAGTAATCCAATCCCCGGCGCCAACCGCGCATCCAAAATCGCTTTTTCCAGTTTCATACCTTCAAGCATCCCGCCTCCTCCAATCGTGCTCGTACCCGTACTCGTACTCGGCCCTTCCAACACTCCAGCACTCCACCACTTCAACAAAAAACGCGCAGACCCACCGAGCCCGTACAAAACAATTGGCCTATTCAATTGTCTACTCGTTGGGATTCAGGAAAAGCGGAAACTGGAATTCAAAAATTCCCGAGACCAGAACATTAATGCTGTGCGACGGTACAGCAAACTTCTGGTAACATTAGACAAGAATGGCGAATACTCGAGGAGGCACACCATGGCGCCAAAGACCCTTGAAGGAACCTGGGACGAAATTCGAACTCATGACGCAGAGCTGAAAGGTCGTCGTGTCAAATTGACGATCGTGGAAGACCAACCAACAGCTATCGCGGAGGAAGAAAACCCGGAACTGAGAAAATCAACCGCTCGGGACCTGCTTCGCCACTTGGCGCGTTCAAAAGGCTGGGCAGGTGATGATTTCGAGCAGTGCTTGCAAGCCGTTAGCGAAAACAGAACTCCGGCGCGGTTTTGATGGATGTATCTTCTCGACACGAATCACTGTTCCAGGATGGTTGCCCACGACCCAACCGTGCTGGAACGAATTGAACGAGCCGGATCCGTGATCCTTGCGACAAGCGTAATTGTCCAGGGAGAATTGCTCTTTATGGCCGAAAAGTCTGATAGGGTCGCTGAGAATCTGGCCGAAGTCAACCAACTGTTGAAGACAATTCGAATCTACACCATCGATGGCTTAGTAGCACAAACGTACGGCAAGTTAAAATCATCGCTTATCAAACACTTCGGGCCAAAATCCAAGCTCGCTCGTCGTAAGATAACTCTCGCAGATCTCGGTTTCCACGACAACGACCTCTGGATCG
>JBGPOG010000325.1:0-5573 GCA_041487935.1 Chthonomonadia bacterium
CCGACCGGAATCCGCCCCGCACGGCGCTCTTTGATCTGCGATTTAGACAGATCGTGCGCGGCTCCGGCAATCTCCTTCAGTTTCTCCAGCGCTTGTGCCGGCCGAAATCTCGAAGTGTAGCCGCCGACTCCCAGGTGAGCCTCGAGCCCGTCGTTCACGAACCACGCCAGATATCCCGGCGAAAGGCGAGGGTTCAGGTAACAGTGCATCTCCGGTGGGCCGTTTAGCGGAACGCCGCCGAGAACCTCCTCGACCCCCACGATCCACGCCCTGTTGCGGCTCATGCCCAGTTCCCGGGCGACCGCCGAATTCACGCCGTCCGCGCCAACAACGAATCTCGCGCCAATCTGGTGTCCCCGTCCCCCGGTATGTAAGCTGAGGAGCGAGCCCTTGGAGCACCGTTCGATCCGGACGAGACGCGTTTCCGGAAGCCATTCCACACCGGAGTCGATCGCGTTCTCGAGAAATGTCTGGCAAAGCGGACCGATTTGGCCGATGCGGAATTCGTCATATGGACTTTCAAGATGCATCTCTCGTCCAGAAGGTGAATGTAGGATGACGTGGCGGATAGGCGGACCGAGAAAGCGTTCGGGAAGTTCGAAGTCTTCCAGCGTGCGGCGGACAAAGATCCCTGTGGTTCTCACACGGTCGGAAACACGTCGCTTTCCGTCTATCAGCGCGGCCTTGAGGCCGCGCGAACCCAGCATTCGGGCGCACTGAAGCCCGGCCAACCCGGCTCCTACAACCACAACGTCGTATGATTCGATCAATTCGCGTCTTGCCCCCAAGGATTTCTGGGCGATTGCTCGAAATCAGTATAACACAAATAAATCTGAAATAACAAGTACTTTGTATAACAAAGTAAAGACACGTCTACCATGAATACTCGGCAAGAGAGATCTTGCGGACACTCGACTTTGCGCCCAGAAGGTCGGCTTCACAAAATAGGCCGTTAGACCGATGCGTCGCGCGCGGATGCGGTACATAATCTCCCTGTATAGCCGGTGCATGCACGTCGTCTTGGCCGGCAGAGAGGCATACAGCGATGGAAGGATTCGTCACGCTCATCGCGATGGCTGTGATGGCCGCGTTTTTCGGATTTCCGATCTACGTGTTGGTGCGGCTATCCGTATTGGGACGCGACGTCGATGTTCTCAAGACCAGGGTTGGACAACTCGAAAGGGAGACAAACCTGCGTCAAGAAGCTGTAATGCGTCCGCCGATGGCCGGCCCCATTCCTCAGTCTGTTCCCGTACCTGCACGTCCTACGCAGGCAGCGCCGTCAACCGTCTTTCCGTCGCTCCCGATACAGCCGCCGCCTCCACCCGTCAGAAAGCCGGTGCCGGAACTCCTGTCCGGCCTTCACGCGCCTTCTGCCCCGCTACCGTCGACAATAACGACCGCACCTCCCACGCGGCCCTCAGATCCGCCTTTTGATCTCGAGAAGCTTGTAGGAGCAAACTGGCTTGCGAAGCTGGGGATCGCCGCGATCGCGATCGGAGTTGCGTTCTTCCTCCAATACGCGTTTCGAAACGGTTGGATTGGACCAACCGCCCAGGTCGGCATCGGGCTCGCAGTCTCGGCTGGCCTAATGCTAACGGCGCAGATTATGCTTCCGAAGCCTCAATATCGGGCCTACGCGCAAGTGCTGGCCTCGGGTGGGATCATCGTCTACTTTCTGTCGGTCTACGCCGGCTACGCCTTTTACCAACCCAGATTGATAGGCTACGGGCCGGCGTTTGCTGCGTTGGCCGTCGGAGCTCTGGTCGCTTCCGCGCTGGCCCTGGCGAACAATACACAGGCGGTTGCGGTCCTCTGCGTCTTGGGAGCGTTCGCTGCGCCCGTCTTGATCCGCGAAACCGCGACCGGCACGAGCGCGGATAGCCTCTTCCGGTTGTACGCATACATCGCCGCCATCGATGTCTGGGCGCTCATCCTGATCCGGGTGCGGGCCTGGCATTCGCTGGCTGTTGTGTCAATTGCGGCAACCTGGCTTCTGTTCTTTGGCGCGGGGCCAATCCAGGGCAAAGGGTGGCTCATTGAAGGATTCGCGGGGCTCTTCCTACTTGGATCTTGCTGGACTGGAATCCAGGCGCTATCTTCGAAATCTGAACGCAGCGCAAGCGCTCGGGCGGCCAGGCTTTCGGACGAGCAAATGGCGGGAGTTGGGCTGATCGTTGCCGGATGCCTGGCATTCGCGGCATCGAGCGTAATGATCCTCGGCGATTCAGTCCTATTCGGGATATCAAACCTCGCGATTGTGGGGATGCTGCTGACGTTCGTCATTGCGATGATTCCGCTCTTCGTGCCCAAGATCGAAACGAACGACCGAGAGATTCGCCATGGACTTTCCTACTTGTCTGGCTTCGCCCTGGCGGCAATGCTTCTGATCGCGACGGCATCGACCCAAGCGGCGCCCGCCGGCGAGGCGCCGGTCGCCTTCGGTTTTTGTCTGTTCAACTATTTGCTGTTCATCGCGGTAGCATTTGCGATGTCTCGGAGAGCGGATGCCGCAGGCCCTGCAGCGGGTCTCCTGACAGCTAACGCCGTTGTCCATATCTCGATGGCGCGCGCGGTTCTGGGAAATGTTCGGGTTTTTGGAGTTCCAGCGTTCATTCTCTGGCTGCCGATAGCGGGCCTGGTGGCCATGCTGGCGCTCGCGGTTGGGGGAAACAAGGATAAGGAATCCTTCACAATGCTTGCCGCCTTCGCCGGTACTGCGATAGCATTTCCGGTGATTGCGGCCGTCGCTTCGCTCGGCTTTTCTGGCTGGCCAGCTTCCGCTGCGTGGATGTTTGCAGCGGAGTTTATGGTCCTTTCTGCGAGCTTTGTTGTAATGAGGCATCGGATTGCCCGGCCCCAATTCCGGGCCGATCTCGTAGCGCCCCTCGCCAACGCGGCCGCGTTTTTTATCCTGATAGAGCGCTGCCTGGGAATGCAGAAACAGGGCGGATTGGTTTTACTTGCGATAGCTGCAGTCGCGTTCGCGGCCTACCATGCGGTGATCGGCGGAATAGTGGTGTCGGGAAAGGATGAAGATCACCTGCGCCGCCTGATCTACCTCGGCATTGGCGTAACGTTCGCGACCATCGCGATTCCTTTGCAGCTAAAGGCCGGCTACGTGACGCTCGCCTGGGCGGCTGAAGCTTGCGCGCTGGTGTACGCCGGCATTTTGGCAAGTGAGCGCCGCGCGCGTTGGTTCGGCTACGGGGTCTTTGCGCTCGCGGCGTGTAAAGCCATGTCGATCGACCTGCTGGCCGAACCGAATGGAGCGGTTTTCCTTGCCAATTCGCGAATGCTGGCGGGGAGTTCGATCATCGCTGCCGCTTACCTAACCTCCGTCATGCTTCGCCGTGGCTCCGGCGCTCTGAGATCGGACGAAAAGGACATTGCCGCCGTTCTAATTGGATTGGCTAATCTCTTTGCGCTCGTATTTGTCAGCGTCGACCTATGGGACTTCGTTGGCCGCGTATTTGCGTCTTCGGGAACGGTAAGCGCTCAGCAGCTCTCCCTCTCGTTATTCTGGGCGGTTTACGCGTTGACGATGGTTTCCGTGGGAATGTGGAAGCGCTCGCGGCCGGTTCGGCTATTCGCAATGGGGCTGCTGTATGTCTCGATCTTCAAGGTATTTCTGCTCGATCTGAATGGACTGAAACAGCCGTACAAAATCGTCTCCTTCCTCGTATTGGGAGTGATATTGCTGGTGATCAGTCTGCTGTACACTCGATTTGAGGGAAGGATTCGGGGAGAAGAAAGGTAATGTCACTACAACGACGACAAAGTGGCAAGAGCGTCATTCCGAACCGCCTTTGTGAATCTGGCCAGACGGCCGCCCGTATGGGTGTTTTTTGCCTCGGATTGTAAGGACGAGTCTGAGACACTACACGAGTTCACAAGCTTACACCCGTCGGCGCCGATCTGCCTCTGTCGTTTCAGGTGACCGTTCTCCGCGGGGACCGTCCGGTCCTTCAATAATCAACGGTCCTATAATCTGCCGGCAAGTCAGCGGGCGCCGCAGCCTTGCCGGAATCGAATCTCAAACGCGTATGCGTAATCCCTCGGTTTTGTCTTCGGCATGTTCACCGTCAGCCCTTCTGGCGTGCGAGTCCACGTCAGTTTGTCCTTGGAGCCAAGCAGCCTCACATTTTCGATCTTCTCAGGGCAGTTTGGATTGCCTTCCCCCAGGGTCTTGATGGTCAATTTATCACCCGGCCAGGCGAGTGCGATGGCGTAGAGCGTTTTGCCACTGGATGTGAATCGGATGTCTTGTGCAGTGTAGGGGACATTCTTGCTCTCGCCGAACGATCCGGCCGCCTCCTTGGTCGGCCCTTCGCCGTAGACCCGCCAGGGGCGCGTGCCGTAAATCGATTTACCGTTGACGTGCAGCCACTTCCCGATGTCCAGCAGCAGACGCTCAGCCTCCTCCGGAATGGTCCCATCCGATCTGGGGCCGATGTTCAAGAGCAAACAGCCGTTTTTGCTGACGATGTCGACCAGTTCGTCTACGATCTCGTCCGCCGGCTTGAACTCCTCACCCTGGATGTAACCCCAGGACTTCTTTCCGACCGACGTGTCTGTCTGCCAGAAGTGCCCGTGTTTATCGCCCAGCCGGCCTCGTTCTATATCCAGCACCGCGGCCTCTTCGGGAAAAGACTCGTTCTTGAAATTGATAATCCCTTCCCCACCCCATTTTGCGGCCCGATTGTAGTAGTCAGCGGCGAATCTCTGGAGATATGGCTGGAAGGCCGGCTGCTCGATCCACCAATCAAACCAGACGAGGTCAGGATGGTATTTGTCTACCAGCTCCGTGCAGCGGGCATACCAGTTGTCGAGGTGCGCCTTGCTGAGGGGCGATTTCTCCGGCTGGGCGGGAGCGTATAGCCCGGCAAAGCGTGGGTCTTTGACGTCCGACTCGAGCGGGTTGTTGAAGAACCACCAGTGCTCCGCCCGATGTGACGAGACGCCGAAGTGCAGACCGCGCTCGCGCACCGCTTTGCCGAGCTCTCCGACGATGTCCCTCTTCGGCCCCATCTTCCCGGCGCACCAGTCGGTCAGACTGCTGTCATACATCGGAAAGCCGTCGTGGTGTTCGGCCACCGGCACGACGTATTTCGCGCCGGATCTCTTGAAGAGATCGGCCCAGTGGTTCGGATCCCACTTTTCCGCTTTGAACATTGGGATGAAATCTTTGTATCCGAAGGTCTTGAGGTTACCATAGGTCGCCAGATGGTGCTTGTTTTCGGGGCTGTTCGGCTGATACATGTTGCGCGGATACCATTCGTTGCCGAACGCCGGAACGGAATAGACTCCCCAATGAATGAAGATTCCGAACTTGGCATCGAGATACCACCGGGGAACCTGATAGCGCTTTAGCGATTCCCAGTTCGGTTCGAAGTGACCTGGGTGTCTACGGACCATTGCGCTCACAGTATTCTTGGTTGCCATGTCCGACGCCGAAGGTACGATTCCAAAGTTCGCGAGAATTGCCAGGCCGAGCATCCCAAAAAGGGATATCTTTACCACCGCTGTCACTCCTCCATGAAAGACAACCAAGTACAACGCAATACTTTCCC
>JBGPOG010000326.1:0-5553 GCA_041487935.1 Chthonomonadia bacterium
ATCGCTTCGAGTGTCTGCCCGGCGATCTTGGCATCAGGCGCTGCGAAGGACAGCACCTCGCCGACGTTCTCGTGCAAGAACGCCTTCGCGAGCCGAGCCAGAAGCTCGTTGGCGTCCTTCTCGTTCAGCTCCGGCTGGCTCTCGCTGCCGATGTGTACGAAGAGGGTCACCAACAGGATAAGCAGAGGGATGCAAAGTGCGAGGATAATCTTTGACGACGTGCGCATGTAGGCCTCCCACGATTCCGCCGAATGTTCGCTCGAAGCGCGACCAACACTACTGTATTTCGATTGCGATCCCGCGGAAACCTTCCGTTAATCTCAGGTCGCTAAAATGTGTCCGTTCGGGCGGTAACCATTCTCGGCAGCACGAAGGGGAATATTGTTGGAAGGCAGGTGGGTTGTTGGGTAATTGGGTTGTTGGGTAATGATGTGGATGCGAATTGTGCGGGAGGCAGGGCTTATCTGAACCAGATAAACGATTGGTTCGCTGGCTCTCGCATGACAAATCGAGCTGAAAAACAAAAGGAAGAGGATCGCATTCCGAGCAATTGATGCTGCCGGCAACACGTTGCACGTAATGACAAAACGCAGCATTTCCGTCATCCCGAACCGTCGTTGTGAGGGACCTGCTTTTGACGTTTGTCCTTAGGAGCGGCCACTGTCACCAGGAGTCTCAATCTTCAATCTCTGTTTGTGTGTTCAGTCTCGCTCGTCCAAAGGGATGAACGAGCGTCTACCAGGCCCATCGTATATGTTCGTGGGTCTAATCAGCCGGTTGTCATCTAGTTGCTCGATAATGTGGGCGCTCCAGCCAACCACGCGGGAAATGACAAATATCGGAGTGTAGAGCGGAATAGGCAGCCCCATCATGTAGTAGGCCGGTGAGACGGGAAAGTCCAGGTTTGGATAGAGACCTTTCTCGTCCAGCATGATCCGTTCCAGAACGTCCGCGATATCCGTCCAGTTGGTCTGATTCGTGCGGCGGGCAAGCTCCCGCGTATACTCCTTGACGATCATCGCGCGTTGGTCGCCCTTTTTGTATTCCCGATGCCCGAAGCCCATGATGCGCGGGCGCGGGTTTTCAGGAGTCTTGGTCATTTTCTTGCGCAGCCAGGGCTCGGCGTTGTTCGGTTCGCCGATCTCCAGCAGCATCTTCATAACCTTCTCATTGGCGCCTCCGTGCAGCGGACCTTTCAGCGCGCCGATTGCCGAGACGACCCCGCTATAGAGGTCCGACAACGTGGAAACCGTAACTCTCGCGACAAAGGTGGAGGCGTTGAACCCATGTTCGGCGTAGAGAATGAGAGTTGTGTTTAACGCCTTGACCATGAATTTGTCGGGGGCCGCACCGGTCAGGAGATGGAGGAAGTGCGCTGCGTGGCTGAGCGAGCCGTCCGTCTCGGTCGGTTTTTCGCCGTTGATGACCCGCCAGCCATTTGCGACTAGCGCGGGCATTTTCGCGGTCAGGCGAACGGCCTTCGCAAGGTTAGCGTCGTGCCCGGCTTCGCCGGCTTTGGAATCGTGAAGCGCCGTAACCGCGACGGCCACCTTAAGCCAGTCCATCGGCTCCGAATCCGGAGGGAGGCCGAGTAGAACATCATAGACGATTTCAGGAACCGCCCGCTCATAGATCAGCCAATCGTTGAATTCGGAAAGCTCGGCCTTGTTCGGAAGCTCGCCATACAGAAGCAGATGAGCCACCTCTTCGAAGCTCGCGCTATCGCAAAGGTCTTGTACATTGTATCCGCGGTACGTGAGGACGTTCTTCTCCGTATCGATGTGCGACAGCCCGGATACTCCCGCGATAACGCCTTCCAGACCGGGGCTGTAGTTTGGATATTTGCCGCTCATAGGAAGCGCTCCGATTCATTTAACCGCAGAGGACGCAGGGGCCAGCAGAGGATAAATGCCTGCAACACGATCGGATTTAGAATTACGTTTATCCGAGTTATTGTCCGCAAGATGTTCCTCTGCTGTCCTCCGCGTCCTCTGCGGTTGGGAATTCCCTTTTGGCTATTTCGTTATCAAAGGCAGTGTACGTTGGATAATCGATCAGGTCGTAAAGCTCTGCCCGCGTTTGCATTTGGTCTATGAACCCGGACTGCGTACCCATCTCCTTGATCTCTCGCAGCGCCTCTTCCGCCGCTTTCAACATAACACGGAACTGTGTCATTGGGAAGACGATCATCCGGTATCCCATGGCCCCCAGCTCGTCGACCGTGAGGAGCGGGGACTTGCCGAATTCGGTCATGTTCGCAAGGAGCGGAGCGGGTACGCGTTTGGCAAACTCGGAGAATTCCTCAGCGCTCTGCAGGGCCTCAGGAAAGATCGCATCTGCGCCGGCTTCCAAATAGAGAATTGCGCGCTGGACCGCATCTTCAAGCCCGTTTACGGAGCGGGCGTCCGTCCGGGCGATGAGCAAGAAATCCGGATCGTTTCGCGATGCCACGGCCGCCGCAATCTTGCGGGCCATATCCTCGCGCGGAATGATCTGCTTCCCTTCCAGGTGCCCGCATCGCTTCGGCGATACCTGGTCTTCCAGGTGAATTCCGGCCATTCCTGCGGCTTCGAATTCACTCACCGCCCGCGCAACGTTCAGCGTCTCCCCATACCCGGTATCCGCATCCGCGATGCACGGAATAGAGACTGCCTTACAGATGTACCGCGCCTGCTGGGCCATCTCTGTCAGCGTGAGCAGCCCAACGTCCGGCATCGCGGTAAGCGCATTCGTCACTCCCGCCCCGGAGATGTAAACGGCCTCAAAGCCCATCTTCTCGGCCAGGCGAGCCGTGATGGCATTGAACGCGCCTGGCAGGACGACGGGCCGCTCGGCAATCGACTCGCGGAGCTTGTGGGAGTGACGCCGGGTAAGTCCGGTCATCAATTCACGTCACCATTCAGGAATTTCAGCATGAGCCAGATTTCGGCACGGTAGAGGGGTTTACCTTTCGAGGGACAAAGGGAATGCAACGGGCATCACTCATATTCAGGCTGCGGAGACTCAACTCCTAAACGATGCCGGCGTACCCAACGGCAAGGCCGCGGTCTTCCGGCTGAACGACCCTCCGGCTGGCAGCGACGTGGATGAGGTGGAGGTGCTCGGCGGAGGACCAGACCGGCGTGGTGCGGTTCCAATAGACGAGGTAAGCTTGCTTGCCGTCTACCGTGCCGCACCACCCCGCCTCGCCCTCGCCTGTGAAGAGAACCACGCGGGTGTACGGCTTGATCGGAGCGTCCTCGGTGAACACGAACATCTCTCGCGAGGCAGCGGCCGTATCGCCTGAAAGGTACGAATCGGTGCAGACGGCCCAACCGCGGAGGGAGACGGTGGTCAACCCTTGATTCTGCAGGACCACGTACTCGCCCTGGGCGGATGGAGAGGGGTGGAGATCGATGATTTTTAGCATTGCCACTCTTGCTTAGGTGTGGTTTTGCAAGGCATTACAGGGTCCGGGTAACCGCCGGTATGGATCCCTACCACCGGCTACCCGCCCTCTTCTTCTACGAACACCCAAAAACACTTCCGCAGTTCAAACACTTGTAGCACGCGCCGTTGCGCACCATGAGCGCGCCGCAATCCGCGCACGCAGGGGCGTCGGCTTGCAGCTCGAATATCTGACGCTCGTGGTCGGCTACCGTGCGCGACGGCGACGCAGATTTGGTGCCAGCCGGACCGGATGCTTTCGCCGTCGATTTGGCCTGTATTGCGTCAGCCTTCGCCTTTGGCTTCTTGGCGTTCTCGCCCTCGAGTGCGTCCGTCGCAGCCTCTCCATTCAGGCCCTGATCTTCTTCGGGCTGTTCGTGCTTCGGAAGGAACTTCGTGCCGAGCCAGCGGAAGATATAGTCCGGAATCGACTTGGCGAACCGAATGCCCGCGTTCGGGGTGTAGCCGCTCGGCTCGAAGCGGGTGTGCGCAAACTTCGTTACCAGAGTCTCCAACGGCACGCCGTACTGAAGCGCAAGCGAGGTCATGGTCGCGATGGTATCCATCAGTCCGGAAATGGTCGAGCCTTCTTTGCTCATCGTTAGGAATATCTCGCCGGGCGAGCCGTCCTCGTACATGCCGACTGTGATATAGCCCTCGTGTCCCGCAATGCTGAATTTGTGCGTAATCGATTTCCGCTCATCCGGCAGCTTGCGCCGTACGGGCTTGCGAACGGTTCCGTTGGCGTTCAGCCCGGATGTGCCGGCGATTGTCACCGTGTCGCCGGGTCCCTCCGTCTCCCCGTCGCCTCTCTTCGTCGAAAGCGGCTGCGTCCGCTTGGAGCCGTCGCGGTAGATGGCGATCGCCTTCACACCCAGCCGCCATGATTCGACGTAGCTCTGCACGATCTCTTCAGTCGTTGTGTCATTGGGCATATTGACGGTTTTGGAGATTGCGCCGGAGATAAACGGCTGGGTCGCAGCCATCATCTTGACGTGGCCCATGTAATGAATCGACCGTTCGCCGTTGGCCGGCTTGAAAGCGCAGTCGAAGACTGACAGATGCTCGTCCTTCAACTCGGGCGCGCCCTCGATGGTATCGTGCTGGTCGATATAAGCAATGATCTCCTTCACCTGCTCCGGCGGATAGCCCAAGCGGCTGAGCGCTTCGGGAACGGTGTTGTTGACGATCTTCATGAGTCCGCCGCCGACCAGGCTCTTGTACTTCACGATGGCGATGTCCGGTTCGACGCCCGTGGTGTCGCAGTCCATCATGAATCCGATGGTGCCGGTTGGAGCAAGAACCGTCGCCTGAGCGTTGCGATAACCGTGCTTCTCGCCGAGGGCGATGGCGTCGTCCAAGCACTTCTTGGCGGCTTCGATGATGTTGTGCGGGACGTATCGGTCGTCGATCTGGTCGACCGCCGATCTGTGCATCCGCATCACGTCCATCATCGACTCCGCGTTCGGCGGATGCCCCGGGAACGCGCCGTGGTCGTAGTACGACCGGTCGCTCGCCGGTTCACGCCTACGGGCCTGCGCCGCTGCCGCAAAGTCCTCTTCGTTCATCACTGGCAAGACATGGTCCCTGGCTACGATAGCCGATTGATGATAGGCCTCGCCGGTCATGATGGCGGTAAGCGCTCCTGCCAGGGCGCGGCCGGCATCGGAGTCGTACGCAATCCCGCGGCTCATCAACAAGGCGCCTAGATTGGCGTACCCCAGACCGAGCGGCCTGTAGGCATGGCTGTTTCTGGCGATAGTCTCCGTCGGGTAGCTCGCGTTATCGACGATAATCTCCTGCGCGGTGATTAGAATCCGGCATCCGTGCTTGTACGCTTCGACATCAAATTCGCCATCCTCGCGGCGGAATTTCATGAGATTGAGCGAGGCCAGGTTGCACGCCGAGTCGTTCAAAAACATGTATTCCGAGCACGGATTACTCGCATGGATCCGGTCCGTCACCTTGCAGGTGTGCCACTTGTTGATGGTGGTATCGAACTGCATTCCGGGGTCGCCGCAGATCCAGGCGGATTCGGCGATCGCCTTCATCACATCTTCGGCTTTGTAGGAGTTCGACACGCTTCCGTCTGAGACGTTGCGGGTTTGCCATTCCCCGTGCTTGAGA
>JBGPOG010000327.1:0-5533 GCA_041487935.1 Chthonomonadia bacterium
AATGCGTCGATGGCTTGCTCGTATCGCCCTTCAGACAGGTTTGAAAGACCGATGTCGAACCATGTGAGCTTGTCTTGCGGATACTGTTGCGCCAACGGCTGCAGTATGTTGAGGGCAGTTTCATACTGGCCCTTCAGTCGGTACACCCGGCCCAACCATGCGGTTGCGCGCGGGGATTTATGGTGCAGCTCGAGCGCCTTTTTCAATTGAGTAGCTGCGGAGAGAAGATCGCCTTCTTCGAGATAGACGCGGCCAAGGCCGATCCAATTCTCCGGATCGTCCGGCGCCAGGCTCCGTGCCTGCAGGAACGCGCGGCGCGCTAACGGCAGGTCGCGCTGAACGAGAAGAGCGCCGCCATACGCTCGGAACTTCCCTGCATCCGCAGGTTCGTCTCTCCGCCCGGTGAGGAGCATGGGTGAGACAGATCCCGAGTTTCCGCCCCGCACGCCGATCGTGACCGAGTGCTCGGCAAGGACATCGTCACTCGTGCCTTCAGCTTTCCGGCCGGTTTGCGCGCTTGCACCAGGCCGCCCGGACCGAACCAACCGTGCAACTATTCGAATTAAACCGCCCGCGTTGGTTGGAGCGGCAAACCTGAAGCGCGCGATATCGGCCTCGCCCGCGCCAATTGAATGACGATAAATCGGCGCAATTCCCTCGAAGAATCGATCCGGCGACGGAGGCTCGCTCTTGCGGTTCAGTGTGAGAAGCCCATATCGGTGCTGCGGGACTTCTCCGGAATTCACGCCCAAATCCGCCGGCGTGGCGGCGGGCACAGGGCGGCTTACAATGCGAACGCGTCCGTGGGCATCCGTAACGTTCAGCTCGATCCAGGCGTTTCCAAGTCCATGCGGCCCGGGCGGGAAGTCGTGGCCGATGTTCTTGTTCTCGACGAGTATGTCGAGCCAAACCGTTTCGCCCGCGGTAACGATTGCGGGCCGGTTAGCCAGCGGAGCGATAATCTGCTCGGATGCGCCTTGGCCTGGCCGGCTTCGCAGGGAAAACACTTCGAGGCCAATCATCCTTCGGTCGTTCGATAACGCGGTTACACGAGTATCTCGAAGATCATGCGGGTGGTGGCAATCGAAGCAATCGCGACGAACGCGAGCAGGTTGAAATGAATGAATCGATTCGCCGGAATTCGGGCTCATTTGCCATTCGTTCCAGGTATTGTCAAATCGTGAGAATCGGTAGCGATTCTGTGCGGCGGTCGCGCTGAGCAGGTGGCAGGAGGCGCAAATCTCCGTTCGGCTGTTCTCATTGTGCAAACCTGTAAGCGTGAACGTATGCGGCAGCGGTCGAATCCGAATGAGGTAGTCGTGGAGCTTTCGGGCCAAACCACCTTCCGCGGACGCGAATGGATATGCCGCGGGCGCAGAATAGATCGCGCGCCCGTTACCGGTATGTTCAGCAGTCCCTTGCATCGCGTGGCAGGCCAGGCAATCGAGTCCGCGTGACGCAGCGGAACCGCCGGCCGCTGATTCGTTGGTGTGCGTAAGACTAGTCGGGGCGTGGCACCCGGCACACCATTTGGTTCCGTCTGGCCCAAGCGATTTTGCGGCTGCCGTCAAGGCATTGTGGTACGCAGGGCTGCTGGCCGATCGGGCGTGCGCGGTGCTAAGCCATCCCTTATGTGCGTTTGGATGACAGCCGGCAGCGCCACACCGTTCCGGGGATTCGACCGATTTCCAATCGTCCGGATTTGCGATCATCGTGCCGGCGGGGAAAAGCGGATTAGCCGCCTGATGAGCATTCGTTGCCGTGAGACTGCGGTAATATCCCTCTGAATCATAGGTGAATGCGGAGAAAGACATTCCCGCAATAACAAGCATCGCCGCAGCGGGCGAGAGGCGCTTTCCCTTCATTAAAGTCCACGATTTTCGCCGGGAAAACCATCGGGCGAGCAGCGCGGCGGAGAATATCAGCCCGGCATAAGTATGCCCGAGGAAAAGAGCGGGCGCGCGCCCAACGCTCACTCCCACACCCGCCACAATAACGAGAGCGACGCCGGATGCCATCGCAATTGCCGCACAGATGAGGAGAAAGGCGCACCAACCGCGTTGCCCGATTTCCGACCGGCCATCCGCTATTGTTGCGACTTTTGGGCAAACAATGCGCCTGTGTTTCCAAAACAATGCTAACGACACGATGGCCAGTGACCCGCCCGCTATATGCCAGCACACCGCGGCCGAGACCCAGAGACCCATGGAGTGGCGAGCAAAGGCACATGGCCCAATTCCGGAGGCAATTACGCTCCATACAAGCGCCCAGGCGAGGTAACGGATCCACGAGGGTCCTTGAACGGATGGCGATTCCGAGGCCATTATAAGCGCTGCTGAGGAGAAAGTCGAGACTCTTGCATAAGGATCTTTACCGCATAAGCTGTGCCCAACGTTCCGACGAGCATAGCTGGATAGTCGAGCTTCCGGGTGGCTGGCGGCGGCGTCTCAAGGGACTCATCGGGCGGCCTCAACTGGCTTCCATGACGGGAATCTGGCTGCTGCCGTGCAATGGAATCCACACTTTCGGAATGAGAGCTTCGATCGACGTCGTCGTGTTAGATCGAGAGTACAAGGTACTGCGCGTCATTCCGGCTCTTTGCCCAAACCGCATCGTTTGGCCGCTTCGGTCGGGACATAGCACTCTCGAGCTCGCACCAGGATCCTTCGAAGCAATCGCCATTATGGCCGGCGATATCCTTGAAGTAGAGGGCGCTCACGACGTTTGATTGATTGCTCGTCCTGGAGCGACCGTTCAGCCGGCGGTACGCTAACGACTCAATTCGGACCAGAGTCCCTTGTAGCACTTCAGAAAAGGAATGCCGTCTTCCGCTTTGATTGATGAACCGACCTCACAGAGCGTGAATCGGTCGTATCCGCTTTCGTTCAACTGGCCGAATAGTTCGCGATAAGGATAGCTGCTCCACAGTTCGTTGATGTGGCAGCAGCGGATGAACGGCTTCAGCAGTTCGAAGCCCTCCTTTACTGAGCCACTAACGACATCCGTTCCATTCGAGTTCCACGTGACTCCCACGTTGGGATGGGCGCAATGGTCCATGATTTTTCGCGCGTTCTGTGGAAGCTGTGTCGCGCCCCCGTGGACCTCCATCCAGATTTCAATTCCCTGGCCGGCGCCGATCTTGCCGCAAGCATTCAGCGCTTTGCCGATCTGTTCCAGGGTCTTCTCCAGGTCTGCACCCTTGGGCATGCCGTTTGGGCGCACCTTCACACCGCGCGCTCCGATGTCTTTCGCCAGATCTACAAATTGACGGCAGGTTTGTACGTTCTCACGAACCACTGCCGGGTCGGCAGCCTGAAATTCGCAGACACTGCCGAGGCTTACTTGCAAGAGTCCGGCATCGTTGCACTTTTGCTTGACTTCCGCGCGCTTTGAAGCGCCGATTGACGGCTCGACTCCGTGCGCGTGCGTAGTGCGGAACTCCACTCCCTCGATCCCGGCGGCTTTACAATTCTTGAGGATCGTATCCAGATCCCAGTCCTTGGCGACGTTGTACGTAACCAGGCCGAGGTGCATTTTGCGCCCGGGACGTCTCCAGACTGCCGCGGGGGAGGCGCCGGCCAGCCCTGCGACGCCGGTCGCAGACATCGCTCCTCTAACGATCAAATCACGACGGTTCATTTTGCCTGGCATGGAGACTTCCCTCCAAGGAGTAAGAAAAGCGTAAACTTCAGAGGTAATTGCAAAATTCGACGAAGTTATCGTGTCCCGTCATCCTGAAAGGATCTTTTGATCTCACAGGTTGCACTGAGCTGGGCAAAATGCAGATGCCCGGTACGGGTCCGTATGGACATTGCAGCATGACGGATTTGCGGTATTTTGCTATTAACTCTTCAGGCTGCAGATTGCAAATCTAAAATCCAAAATCCAAAATCGCCTTAATGCGCCCGCTTATAGAACAGCGCCTTATCCGCCTTTAGCGGCCATCCGTTATCATGCCGGCGGCAGGCATCGATCCAGACGTAAAGGTCGGTTACCCGGTATTCGTCGCCTTGCTCGTACATCGTGTAGCCCTGATGCTTGTAGAACTTTACCGCCCAATGTGAATCCCGAAGGCAGTGCAGGGTGAAGAGCTTCGTCTCCGGAATCTCGGCTTTCGCCTCTGTTTGGTGATGTTTCAGCAGCAATCTGCCATAGCCTTTGCCCTGGCAATCACCGACGACGAACAGAAGGTGCAGATGAGCGATGCCGGGCAGCACTCTCCACATCGCCACCCCCACTCGCCGCGCTTCCTCCTGCAAGACTACCCATCGGGTATTGGAGTCCAGCATCGCCTCGGTATGGCTCTCCTCATGATAGAGTGGCATATCGAACGGGATGTGGGCCGCGGCGAAACGAGCGTAAGATTCGCGCACGATCTGCGCGATCGCCTCGGCATCGCCCGGCAGCGCCGGACGTATCGTCACCCCGGTGGCGTTTTCACTAACATTGATCCGGTCAAATTGACAAGTATCAAGTGTTGAGCCTCTCTTAACACTCAACACTCAACACTTCCGTTCACTCCGGCAGCGGCTTGCCCCGGGTCTCCGGGGCGAACCATAGTCCCACAATTCCGGTTACATAAATGAACGCGACAATGCTTGCTGCCGTACGCAGACCCGCGGTTTCGTCGGTTGGGCTTGCAAAGTTCCTGGCTAATCCTCCTAGCAGGAACGGCGCGGCCGCCGCAAGTATTCGAGCGCAATTATAGCAGAAGCCGACGCCGGTAGCCCTCAGGCGCGTTGGATAAAGCTCCGGAAAGTACACCGCGTAAGCCGAAAACGGCGCGAGCGCGCAGAAGCCGAGAATGAATGCCCAGAAAACGGCGGACGACAGATCTTTAACGCCCCAGAATGTTCCTTCGACCGAAAGAAATGCGAGCAGGAAGAACAGATACATCGCCGGCTTGCGTCCGGTTCGTTCCGAAAGCGCTGCATACGAGAACATCCCGAAGAAAGCGCCGATGTTTTGAACGAAAAACGCTTCCGAGCGCCACTTGGCGAGCTGAGCATCTCCCATCGCTTTTGGCAGATCGTGCACCAGCGGCTTCAGTACAGAACCTGTTAAATCCGTCAGGAAGAAGCCGACGCCCCACATCCCGCCGACCCCCGCCAGCGCCATAAGAACGCCGGCGATCGTATTGCGCCGCAACACAGGATCGTGGAAGAGCTCCCGGATATTGCCCAACTCCTTGCGTGTTCCATCTTGGGCTGCCTCATCCTTTGCGTGCTGCCATTTCTCGGGTTCGCGGACAGCGGAGCGGATCCAAATGACGAGAAGCGCGGGCGCCGCGCCAACCAGATAGACAAACCGCCAACTGACGTGCGCCAGTCCGAACGTGATTCCAGCGGCGGCCATGTTGCCAAGGGCGGACAACGCCTGTAATGCGCCTAGAGCCATTGGCCGCGACCGGTGCGGCCACACTTCCGCCACGAGCGAGGCTCCCGCAGCAAACTCTCCGCCTACCCCCAGAGCGGTAAGGAAGCGGCAGACCGCATATTGGAGCGGTGTTTGAACGAGCGCGTTCAAGCCGGTG
>JBGPOG010000328.1:0-5522 GCA_041487935.1 Chthonomonadia bacterium
CGACGCCCGAAATATCCGCAGCCGGGCGCCCGTGTCCTCCTCCTCCTCCGCACCCGGTAAAGCACAACAAAACCGGCGCCAAAATGAAAAGCTTGATTGAACCTTGCATGGGAGTCCTCCTACGGGTGGTGTCGACGAATAACCACCATTACGGCTGCGGGGCTCGGTTGTGACGAAGGTTCTGTCTCCGGCAGTGAATGCAGGAAGGCGGAACTTATGGCAGACAGTTCAGTTCGAGCCAACGCTCCGCTAGAATAACCGCCACATAATCATCGTACGGCTTATCGGGAACCCGGAGGGATGGTGGAACTATCCGCCCGAGGCCCTTAGGAGCATTCTCTTTGAGGTACCTGTCTCTAGCGGCTTCCGAGGTATGTTTCTCGTCGACAACATGTAAGGGGCATTTGAGGACCGTCGCGAGCCGGTTGACAATGTCGGCAGTACCGGTTCCATCACCAATGATCGCTACCTGGGGAAGGAACCGAATGAAGAGTTCATCGACGCTCGCATCAACGCTTTCGGTGGAGATGACGCAACGATGCAGGATAGCTCCCGTCAAGTCGACGACCGCTACGCCACACTTCGCGCGGCCGGGATCGATGGCGAGAACTGTAGGCAGGTTCATTAAAGCGATGGATCGATTCTAAACGTCAGCTTCAGAGGATCGGAAGCGTTCGTATCCCCGGCGGCGACCGCGGTCACCTTGACGAAGTGATTGAAAGAGCGGATCCGGTCGGCCAGCTCAACCAGCTCCGGCCATTCCAGAGAGCCGACCTGCGGATTCCCGGTAGCCGGGTCGATTCGCGGAATCATGCCGCGTTCGATGGCGCTCTGGCCGAGGTCCTTCAGGAAGCTCACGAGCTCGGTGTAAATCTGGGAAGCCGATTCCGTGGCATTCATTCGGCGTGGCGAGGCGACTACGTGCCCCTTGGTGTAGATCATCCGATCGTTAAACGGCTGGAAATCGATCGATGCGGGCTCGCCTTCCACGCTGTTCTCGACCGCAACTGCCAGCACGCAAATCGGCACGGACGAGCCAGCAAGCCGGTTTACCATCGCGTTTGTCCGGTCTTCCTCAGAGACTTGAAGCGCATAGGTCACGCCGCCTTCGGTAGATGCGAGGATCTGCTTGTTAACAACCTTCACCGCCCGAGTTGAATCCCTGCCTTGGCTGGCGGCGCCCTTCAAGAGCGCGGCCTCGTTCGCGTCGTGCACTAACTCCTGCATGACCTTGCGCGCTTCTTCCGGAGTTGCATTTGCGGGCACTACTCTGCGCGATAGATCCTCACCCACCTTAACAGCAACCTGCCTGGACTTCATCGCATTGAACTTCTGGTACAGGTCGGCAAGATTGACTTTCGTCTGAGTCTCGATGGTTTTGACTTCTTCTTTCAACGAGGCATTCCGAGCGGTCAATTCATGGTTGTCGTCGTCTAATCTGTAATTATCGTCCAGAAGCTTTCGATTGGTCTTGAGCAGGTTATCGTTCTGACTGAGCAGCGCCAAGTTTTTCGTGCCCAGCAATACGTTCTTGCGCGTCAGGTCTTCGTTTTGGGTCGAAAGGACTTCATTATTCTTGGCAAGTTCCGCATTCTGTTTTTCCTTGTCGGCAATACCGGCTGCCAAACTCAGATTCTTCTGTTCCAGATCTCGCTTTACATTCGCAAGTCTGAAGTTGTCTTTTGCAAGCGCCTTGTTGGTTTCGGCTATTCGTTCATTATCTTCGCGCAGATTTCGATTTTTCGCCAACAACCCTGTGTTTTCACCCACCAACCGCTTGCGTTCCGACTCTGTTGAGGCGAGCCGCTTTTGTTCTGATTCGAGGGCTGCGTGCGCCTCCTGGTATTGCGATTGCGTCTTTGTCAGATTAGACTCGGTCTGCTTTTGCTTATCACCTTTGACTACAATCTCAGCTTCAAGATTTGTCCGCTTCGTTTGGAGATCCTTAATTTCAACCCTTAGTTTAGGATTCTGGCGTAGGGCCTCTTCTCCCTCAAGGATGATGTTTCGCACAGGCGGCACCAAAAGGAAGAGGACGCCAGTCGTCAATGCGGAGATCAAGGTTCCTGTCACGCTTGTGATCAAGATGGCCGTGTGCTTCGGGCGCAGGTTGAATAGAGTCACCCTGCGCTTGCCGAACTTACGGCCCATCAGGTCGCCGTTATACGCGATGAACCCGCCCATAACAGCGGTCATGAAAAGTGCGAGACCCGTCCAGAACACGTTTCTACCTCCCCGGCCCGCTGCTGGCTCTGGCTACTGGCGCGTTCTCGCCATTAGGACGATCGCCGCAGCGATGCCAATGATGTCCGGAGTGAAGGCTGCGAGCATCGGCGGAAGCGCGCCGCTCTTGCCCACCACGAACATCCATTGATACGTCACCCAGTATAAGAATATGATCCCGATTGCGATTCCGAAGCCCATGGCCTTGCTGCCACGGTGGGGCCGCACACCGAATGGCGCGCCGACAATCCCGAAGATGAGGCTGGCGAGCGGCGTGCTGAGCTTGCCCCAGAGGTCCACTTCGTCCTCGAGCGCCTCTTTGTATTTTCCCTGAGCGCGCTCATCTCTAATTTTATCACGCAATTCTCGAAATGTCATGCTCCGATTGTCCGGTTTCTCTGAGCGAAGGACGCCCTTGAAACTTTGCCGCATTCCGACGTTGCCGAATTTCTGGAGAGCTTCGGGCCCGACGTCCCCCAGGAAAACGTCGATTATGTACTTCTTATCCTTGTCCGGGCGAACGTCCTTGAGATAGCAACCCTTGTATTTCCAATCCAGTCCCGTGGGATCGTCTCCTTGCGGAATGGCCTGTTCAGCATAAACGACCAGGTCCGGCTGCCCTACGCGCTTTGGGTCATTGCTCATTTTTAGGATCGACACCCTAAGAAAACCGTGCGAGTGGGAATCGTACCCTCCGTCGACAACGACCACTTCGTCGACCCGCTCTCCTTCCGTAACGAAATACTTGAGCGGATGCCCCGTGGTAACGAGTCCTTCGACCGCCTCTTGTTTCAAGCGCATGAACTCACGCGTGGAGGGCGGGACGATCGTCTCGTTCCAAACGAAGGATAGGATGCTCACCGCGAGGCCCAGCCACGCCACCGGCCACATGATCCTGTAGAAGCTGATCCCGCCTGCGTAAAGCGCGATGTGCTCGCTATCGCCGGAGAGCCTGCCGAAGCCGAGGAGACACGCAAGGAGCATGGACATCGGCAGCGTTTGAGTGATAAGCATCGGGAGGCTCAGGATCGCCAGCCTTGCCACCATGGCTACGGGAACGCCCCTGACCAGATAATCCGTCAGCGTGAAAAGATGCGCCGTAGCAAATACGAGGATGGTGAACATGAAGAAGCTATTCACCAGCGGTCCGATCAGCTCGCGCCAGATCAGGCGGTTCACGAGATTCATAGTGAGGTCACTTCTCGTAACCGTCGCCGAAGTAGTACTTGCGGGCGTTGGGGTCGTTCGGAAGGTCGCTCGAAGATCCGGAGGCCTTAATCTGTCCATCGGCCATGATATAGGCGCGTTCCGTGATGTGGAGGGTCGCCTGGACGTTGTGGTCCGTGATGAGGATGCCGATGTTGCGATCCTTAAGCTGGGCTATGATCTGCTGGATGTCTTGAATGGCGATAGGGTCGACGCCGGTGAATGGCTCGTCCAGTAAGATAAACGCCGGGGAGGTAGCCAGGGCGCGCGCGATTTCGACGCGCCGGCGCTCTCCGCCGGAGAGGGTTTTGCCTTTTTGCTTTCGCAAATGTGGGATGTGAAGCTCTTCCAGAAGAGTGTTCAGGCGGTCTTGCTGCGCTTTTCCGCTCATCGTCGTGAACTGCAGAACCAGACGCAGGTTCTCTTCCACGGTCAGCTCGCGGAAGACCGAAGGCTCCTGGGCGAGGTATCCGATCCCCATCCGGGCGCGGCGGTACATCGGCGATCTCGAGATGTCCTGGCCGTCGAAGAGCACTCGCCCGCTTTGCGGACGGATCAGCCCGACGATCATGTAGAAAGTCGTGGTCTTGCCGGCGCCATTGGGTCCAAGCAGCCCCACGATCTCGCCGCGCTTCATCTCCAGGCTGACGCCGTTCACAACCCGCCGTCCGCGATACGTCTTCACCAGCTCTTCCGCGGCAATCTCCACTAGGGATTTCCCTTCGGGGATTTAGGCTCGAACGTTACGATGCCGGGGCCGAGCTTGAATAGAGGAGACGCGGCGCTCATATCGATCTCGACATACTCCACCTCGACGGGTCCTTGCTGCTTCCCACTCGCTGATGGAAATAGGTAGGTGAACCGTACATGTCCGTCGAGCCGCAAGATCTTCTTGTTTTCGTCATACGATCCTTTATCCGCAATTCCGCGCGCCCACTGCTTGCCGGCCTTCGGGTCAGGCTGCTCGACATAGTAAGCCACCGGTCCTTCGAGCAATACCTTTCCTTGCATCTTAAAGTAGGTTCCCTTGGAGCCACTAAAGTCCACGACCTGTTGACCTTCCCGGCCGGCTATTGGGCGCACGCCATTGTATTTCACGCCGCCAGTGGCATCGACCCGCTCTACTTTTTGTTCTTTCGCATTCATGATCGCGTGAAAACGCGATGCTTGCATGCGTGATCTGGCTTTGTTCTGCTCGTCGAGGGCTTCTATAACCGTGTTTGGGCCCTCAGCCGTCGCGAATTCGCCGGGCCTGAATTGCAAATGACTGTAGCCGAACAAGCGAATGTCCCCGAACTCGATGGCGGTGTTGGCCGGCTTCTCCTGTCGCCTGGAAAGTCGAGACCGTTTTGTGGAATTCGCTTGAGCCAATACTGAAGTACACAACAAGGTCGCGGCGATCAGTTGGAGAAGCCTATGACGATGTCCATTATTCAACATATTTGCTTCCTCGGTTAGCGGATCATTCAGGGGTAGGTGAATGTCTTCATTGCCGTATCCACAGTAATCCGGTCGAATTGCCCCTGGGAAACGGGCTTTGGATGTCCGGGGCGCATTTGTACAAACTTGACGTTTCCCTCCGCCACGATCCTGTTCTTGGCCGCAGACCACGTTATCTTGTCTGCCGTGACGGTTATTCCGGGAGGGTCTATGCTCGTAATAGTCACGCCCCCACGGGCGGTTATCTGATCGTTTTCTCGATTCGCAACCACGGTCGGCGCTTTGAATCGCGCCTTGGGTTGGTCGTCTTGATAGATCAAACCGGTGGCTCGGTTGAGCGTACCGGATTCGGACCTGGGCTTAAGGTCGCCTGTTTCCGCATCTACATCCAATACTCGGCGGATCGTACCTCGATCGGTCTTTTCGTGCCACCGGATCTCGATCTTATTTCCGACGGCGGCGTGATCCGGCTGGACCGCATCCTTCGGCGGAGCGGGCTTTATCGTCGAACGCGCCACAGAGTGGCCGCACCCATATAGACCGAACGCTGCTACCGCCATAGTCGATCGCCAAATCGCGATGACCCGATAGCGGAAGAACCGCGCGCAAAGCAGCCACAGATATCGATTGGCAGCCGAAATCATCCGATTACA
>JBGPOG010000329.1:0-5522 GCA_041487935.1 Chthonomonadia bacterium
ATAACGAGCTTCGGGAATTGTTGTTCCGTCGATAGGACCGATCGATCATGAGCGATTTGCCGCTCGACCAAACCGACATCAAGGCGCTAAACGTTCGACGTCCGACTCTCCGCGGACACATCCAGATCGCGCGGATCGACCACTGGTTCAAGAACGTCTTCGTGCTTCCGGGTATCGTCGCGGCCATCGGCATCGACCCTGCGCACGTAGCGAAAGATATCGTCTTCCGGATTGTAATCGGACTGCTATCCATCTGCCTGGTCGCGTCCAGCAATTACGTGATCAATGAAGTCCTTGACGCTCCAAGCGACGTTTCACACCCGGTCAAGTGCAAGCGGCCCGTACCGTCGGGACAGGTCAGCATTCCATTGGCGTATGTGGAATGGCTGGTTCTAATGGCGGTTGGGGTTGGGCTTGGCGTTCTCGTTTCCGTCCCTTACGCGGTGACGGTGTTCGTGCTCTGGGTGATGGGCTGCCTCTATAACATCCCGCCGGTTCGCAGCAAAGACCTCCCTTATGTAGACGTACTTTCTGAATCGGTGAACAATCCGCTCCGCATGCTGGCGGGATGGTATATCGCGGGGACTGCATCGGTTGCGCCCGCCTCATTGCTGCTCAGTTACTGGATGATCGGCTGTTACTTCATGGCGATGAAGCGATATGCCGAATTCCGAGATATTGCAGACCACTCCAGAGCGGCGGCCTACCGCAAGTCCTTCGCATTCTATACGGAAGAGCGCCTGCTGGTTTCGATCATGTTCTACGGGACTTCTAGCATGCTGTTCCTGGGCGCATTCATCATGAGGTACCGCCTGGAGCTGATACTCGCCTTCCCGCTGGTGGCGCTGGTAATGGCGATCTACCTCTCGCTCTCATTCCAAAAAGACAGTGCGGTACAGAGGCCGGAAGGGCTTTACAAGGAACCGAAGCTGATGGCGGCGGTCATCGTTTGCACCGTGGTCGTTGGACTTCTGCTTGTCGTCAACATACCGGTCCTTCACAAGATCTTCACGCCAACCGCTCCGACGATCGCCGCTGATCGCTGATCTCAAATGAGTCTTGTCCCATGCCCTTTCACGTGCCAACCAGCGCGATCCCCATCCTTCAAGACCCGCCCTTCATGGCGGGCCTATTGCTGCTTGCCACTGCCTTGGGCTATCGGGCGATTCGAATTCTACGAGCGCCGCTCGTCGATGCCGACGCGTTGGAACGCGGCGTACTTGCAGCAGCCGTCGGCTTGGGGTTCCTTCAGTTCCTTCCGTTCACACTGGGGATGATCGGAGTGTTGACGCCGGCCGCCATCTGGATCGGACTGGCGGTGTTGGCGGCATTCTTGCTGCCGGACATGCTGCGCGTAGCCAAATCCGCCGCGAAAGCCGCATCGACCCTGAAGCATCCGCAGCCTCCGGCATGGCTCATCGCCGGTTCACTTTTCTTGCTCGTACCGGCAGTGATTACTCTGCTGCAGGCGCTCTGCCCGCCTACGGATTACGACGCCCTGCAGTACCACTTGAACGGCCCTAAGCGCTGGCTGCAGTGGGGCCGGATCGACTACCTGCCGACGCTGGTCCACACGAACCAGCCGATGGGCGCGGAGATGCTCTACACGATTCCGCTGGCCGTCTGGAGCGACACCGCAGCCAAGCTAATTCACTTTTCGATGGGCATGATTTGCTTTCTCGCCATCTATCTGCTGGGCAAGAGGCTGCGCAATCCCGCCGTTGGTTTCGCCGCCATGCTGCTCTTCATGGCCGGAGTGCCGGGCGCGTATCCCATGCGGCTCGGTGGCGGCGCGAATATCGATCTCGGCATTGCGATGGAAACTGTGTGCGCAGTGCTGGCTTTGATTTTGTGGCAGCAAGGAGTTCGCTCGAACGCATGGCTCGTCGTCGCTGCCCTGTGCGCCGGGTTTGGCGCATCGTTTAAACTCACGGGGCTGTTTCTGGGAGTTCTGCTCGGCATCCTGGTTCTTTTTGAGCTGCGGCGACGGGGCGAAACAAAATCGGCTGCCATCCGCCGGGGCGCGCAGGTCGTGGCCATCTCTCTATTGCCCCTGGCTCCGTGGCTGTTCAAGACCTGGCTCTACACCGGCAACCCGGTCTGGCCGCTGCTTTCGAGCATATTTCCGTCGCGCGATTGGAGCCCGGAGGCATCTCGGGGCTTTAACGAGTACTTCAAGTACTATAACTGGGGCGGCAGCGGTGGCAAGTTCCTTTCGCTTTCCGCACGGAAGATGATCGTTTTCGGGACAACCGGAATCACACTGCTATTTACCGCCCTGCTGGTATGGCGATGGAAGGATCGCGAAGGCCGCTATCTCACATTTGTGGCAGGCATCCTCCTTGCCGTATCGTTATGGACGACGGGGCTCTATTTTCGATACGCCATCCAGATTCTGCCTCTCATTTTTCTGATCGTCTTCATGCTGGTGAATGAGCGTGCGCGTTTGGCAAGGTGGGTTCCCGCCGCACTTTTGGCAGGCTCGGCGCTGTTCGCGGTAAACTATGTGCGGGGGACATGGGCTCCGACGACCGCCGCCGCAATGGCCGCAGCAACTGGGCGGTTGGATCGCCACGAGTATCTCTCGCGCGAAATGCCGATTTTTCCAATTTGGGACTTCGTGAACGCTAATCTCCCGACGGGCGCCCGGCTCTTGACCGTCGGATTCAATGCATCGTACTATAGCGACCGATATTGTTATGTGCCGGATGGCTACGGGCGCAGCAGAATTCGACTGGACGAATACGAAAACTTCGTGAGCGACCTGCGGCGCGACAACATTCGCTATATGGTTCTCACGCCGGCAGGATCGACCGCGGACTTGCGGACATATAACCCTTCGCGAAATGGGATTCCGTTTGCGCAGCGGCTGGTGAAGGAATCGGGCCGGGAGTTGTGCGCCGCCGCGCAGGACAAGTTGTACGTTCTCGACACGCTAAATGCCGCAGGCGCAAATACCTGGACACACCCGGACACCGGGGCGCATTAGCCGCCGGCTGTGACGGAGAACTTATGGTCACCGAAACGACTTCGATTCGAAGAACCGAGCCACATTCCAAAAGCGCCGGGGACGAGACAGAGATCGAGCTGACGATCGTTATGCCGTGTCTCAATGAAGCTGACACGCTCGAAACCTGCCTCGAAAAAGCGCAGCGGGCGATGCGGGAAAACGGCATCGTTGGCGAAATCGTGGTGGCCGATAATGGCAGCACGGACGGCTCGCAAGCCATCGCGGAGCGAATTGGAGCGCGAGTCGTGCCGGTCGCGGCGAAGGGATATGGAAATGCTCTGATGGGCGGAATCGCCGCCGCACGTGGCCGTTACGTCATCATGGGCGATGCGGACGACAGCTACGATTTTCTGGAAGCGCCGAAATTTGTCGAGAAGCTTCGGGAAGGCTACGATCTCGTGCAGGGCTGCCGGCTTCCCTGGGGAGGCGGCACCGTCTTGCCGGGCGCAATGCCTCCGCTCCACCGCTGGTGGGGCAACCCGATGTTCACGCTGATGGTCCGCTGGTGGTTCCGCGCCCCCATTCATGACGTCTATTGCGGCCTGCGAGGATTTACGAAAGCGCTTTATGAGCGGCTGGATCAGAGATGCGCCGGCATGGAGTTCGCGACTGAGATGATCATCAAATCGAGCCTCTATTCAAATCTCTACGGCGTAAAGATCGCAGAAGTACCGATTACTCTCCATCCGGACGGCCGCAAAGCGCACGCGCCGCACCTGAAGACGTTTCGCGACGGTTGGAGAACCCTGCGCTTCTTCCTGATGTACAGCCCGAGGTGGCTCTTTTTCATTCCCGGTTCTCTGCTGGTGCTGCTCGGACTAATCGGGTTCGGGCTTGGAATGCCGGGAGTCAGAATCGGCGGAGTGACCTTCGACCTGCACACGCTCGTTTTTGCGAGCTTGGCAATTCTCTGTGGCTATCAATCGATCCTGTTCGCGATCTTCACCAAAACCTTTGCCATCAACGAAGGGTTGATGCCCGAAGACCCGCGGATGAACCGATTCTTCCAGGTGATCAACCTGGAGCGCGGGATTTTGATCTCCTGCGCGGCGCTCCTAATTGGGTTGGGGCTCCTCCTGTCTGCCATCTTGCAGTGGAAAGCGACAGGATTCGGCAACCTGGATTACCGCGTCACAATGCGATGGGTAATCCCTGGAGCCATGCTTACGGCGCTGGGTTTTCAGACGCTCCTTTCGAGCTTTTTCGTGAGCATTCTCGGCATGCAGAGGCGGTAAGCCAAATCGTTCTCGTACTCGTCGTCGTACTCGTAATCGAATTCTGGGATTTCGATCGCAAACTTAAATCCGATTACGACGGCGAGTACAGGTACGAGTACGAAAACGATTGAGGAAATCGAATGATCCTGGTCACCGGCGGAGCCGGATACATCGGCAGCCATTACGTCCTATACGAGCAGGAGCGCGGGAACGAGGTTATCGTTCTCGACAACATGGTTTTTGGCCATCGCGAAGCCGTGGCCAATGCGCCGCTAATCGTCGGCGGCATCTCCGATCGCGCTCTGCTCGACAAGACATTCGATGCATATCCGATCGACGCGGTGGTTCATTTTGCTGCGTTCGCATTTGTCGGCGAATCGGTCCAGAAACCGGAAAAGTACTATAACAACAACGTGGTCGCAACACTGAATTTGCTCGACGCAATGCGCGACCACGGGGTGAAACACTTCGTCTTTTCGTCGTCTTGTGCGACGTACGGCAGCCCCGAATACGTTCCGATGGACGAGAAGCATCCGCAGAATCCGATCAACCCGTACGGCGAGAGCAAGTTCATCTGCGAAAAGATCATGCAGGCTTATGACCGCGCACATGGGCTGAAATTCGTTTCCCTGCGATATTTCAACGCGGCGGGCGCCGACCCCGAAGGCCGGATCGGCGAAAGCCACGATCCGGAGACCCATCTCATTCCCCTTGTGCTGCAGGCCGCAGCCGGAACTCGTGAGAATGTGAGTATCTATGGCACGGATTACGATACGCCGGATGGCACCTGCATTCGAGATTACATCCACATTGTCGATATCGCTCAAGCTCACGCATTGGCGATTTACAGACTCCGGTCCGGCGGAGAGAGCGGCTTTTACAACCTTGGAACGGAAAGCGGGAACTCGGTCCTTGAGGTCATCCAGACGTGCGAGAAGGTGACCGGCAGATCGATTGCATCCACGGAAAGCGATCGGCGCCCGGGCGATCCACCCAGATTGGTAGCCAGTGCGGCGAAAGCCAGGTCTGAGCTTGGTTGGATGCCACGTTTTACGGAATTAGAAGAAACCGTCCGCACGGCATGGTCCTGGGAGCAGAATAGACGGTATTAATGAGCGCGGCTTCCACGGCCATAATCTAAGAGTAACTTTTGTGCAAGATGCAATTGAGGGGGCTAATTGCAAAAGTGCCATGCAAGCATTCAAACGTCATCCCGAGCATTTTACCGCGCCTAACGCGGCGTTGAGCGTAAGAAACTGTCACAGCCCCCGTCATCCCGAAGGGATCTGTTTTTG
>JBGPOG010000330.1:0-5518 GCA_041487935.1 Chthonomonadia bacterium
CCGAGACGCCCGTTTCCGTCGAGGAACGGATGGATCGTTTCGAATTGTACGTGCGCTAGGGCTGCTTTAACAAGTGTCGGCGTCCTGCCTCCCTGGTCGTGTAGGAACTTTTCAAGCGCTGCCATGCACGGAACCACTTCGTCTGTTGGAGGCGGTACATATGCGGCATTACCCGGCCTGCTACCGCCAATCCAGTTCTGGCTTCTGCGGAATTCGCCCGGCTGTTGTTCTCCGCCGCGGCTTCCTGTCAACAGAATTGCATGTATTTCGCGCAGTAATCGAGACGTCAGCGGAGCGTCGTTGCGGATTCGTTCGATTCCGAAGTTAAGCGCAGCCACATAATTGGAGACTTCGCGGACATCGTCGATCGGAAGTCCCGGGAGTTCATTGCTTTCGAAGAGAAGCAAGTCCGAAAGCGATGATTGAGTTCCCTCGATTTGAGACGAAAGCAAAGCTTCTTTGCGAACGTAGAAATAGAGGAACACGGATATTTCGGGTAGAAGCATGGCGAGCCCGTCCAGCCTGCCGAGTGCACGGTTTGCATGCTCCAGACGGTCTTGCAGCTCGGAATCGAGTATAAGTGGAGGATCGGGCGGCAGTTCGCTCGGAACGAAAGCCTTGAATGGCTCCGGCTCAATTCGTTGTATGATATAGTTGCCTTGGAGCCCTCGCTTCATGGTCATGCGCTCCAACCGATGGTCTTATTAAAGTATACCTGCATAGCAGAAGCGTTATTAATTATAATGGCATAAAACTTTAATAACACTTTCATTCCGGGTCACCAAGTCAAATGTTAACGCACGGCACAACGGAGAAACAGTAGATGGAAGGCTTCTTCAACTCGGGACCGTGTACTGCGCAGATGAATGCGATCCACCGCATCAGCTCGGCGCTTTTTGCCCAAGCCGATGTGGATACGATGCTGCTGGAAACCCTGGAGGTCTCCATGCAGACCGCCGACGCGGAAGCAGGCTCCATTCTTCTCTATGACCGCAGCACAAAGCAGCTTATTTTCCGCCATGCCCTCGGTCCGGAGGGCGCAAAGCTCGTTGGCCGCCCGGTGAACCTGGAAGGCACGGGGAAATCTGCAACCGTATTCAAAACCGGGAAGTCCGACATCAGCGTGGAAGGCTTCGACCAACCGACCGACATCGAGGACCCCACCCGCAGTACCCTCACCACGGCCATCAAGAACTTCGGCGGCGAGCCTATCGGGGTGGTCCAGGTGCTCAATAAGCGAAACGGCTTGTTCGACAATCGCGACAAGGAGCTGTTGGAGATTGTTGCGGCCATGGCGGCGACGGTCATCGACAACGCGCAACGCGCGGAGGAACGGAAACAGGCCGCCCTGGCGCGGATTCTGATGTACGTAGGCCATCAGCTTAAGAACAAAACGTTCATCATCGATGGGGCCGACAAGATGCACAGCCCGACGATCGAAGCCGCGCTCGTCTCGCTGGGCAAAGGGGACCTGTCAAAAGCCGGCGAGCTTGCAGAAGCGTTCGGTGAATATCGTTCCTGGGTGAACGATGCAAATCGGCGGGCGATGAAGCTGGCCCAGGCGATAAACGCTTATGCCGACCGCAAGGATTTCTTTGAATTCACGCCCCACGACTTGAAGGCGGCCCTCGAGGACGAGCTGGCGCCGTTGGTGGAGTTAGCGCCGCGATTCGGCGGAGTGGTTGACCTCTCAGGGTTGGCGCCCGTACCCGAGTTTCGCTTCGATGCGCTATTCGTATCTCAGGCCGTATATAATCTGGTCGACAACGCCACAAAGGCAATGCCGCGCGAACGTCCGCCGTGGATGGTTGAAGTGAGCACGGAAGCGCACCCGGACGGCCAATACCCGGAAGGATCTAGAGTGGATATAGTGGTTCGTGACGACGGCCCGGGGATTCCGCCGGATAAGCTGGAGCAAATCCTCCGAGGCGAAGCCGAGCCGGACCCGAACAAGATGGGCAGCACCGGAATCGGTACACGACTGGTCCACGACGTGGCGCTCACGCACGGAGGGGAATTCCTCGGCGAGAGCGTGGTGGGACATGGCACGACGTTTCGCGTACGCCTGCCGCTGAATCGATAGGCGCGGCTATTGCAGTTGAACCATTTCGCCACGATTATTTACGAACCAAATAGCTGGGTGAAACCAATTTGCATCATTTTTAACCCGAATGAACCCGCCGCGCGTCGTTTAAGTCGGGCTTCCCTGTCAAAGAGGAAGTACCACGGCCACTTACCATCGGTTTCAAATAGACCCGCAATGGCTTGCTGATTGTCTACGGCGCATGGTTCCGTCATACCCAGAGCTTTCACTGCTGCTGCGACCTTGTCAACGTCCATGTCAGTCTGGTTTCGCGGAAGATGGACCGCGACGACGGCCAGGTTGTCAGTTGTGAACCGGTTGACCATACCCTGAAGCACCGGCATATTGTCTTTGCATGCCGGGCACGACATGGCCCAGAAATGAACCAGCACCGGCCGGCCCCGCAAGTCTTGGTCGTCGACTTTGCAATTTAGCCAGGAGGTCGCGCCGCTAAGCGACGGCAGCGGCGCTCCAACCCGTAGAGACATGGTGAAGTCCTCTTGCCTTAAAGTTTTGTCAGCCGGCGCTGGGCAATCCTTCCCCATGTGTCATTCGGGTTCTTAGCGAGTTCCCGTAAGAGAGCCGCGCCCTCGTCCTTCTTCCCGGCGACGATCTGCGTTGAGGCAAGGAAGAGAACTGCCTCGCGGTCGCCTGGCTGCAATTCTATCGCCTTCTTGAAGTACTCGATGGCTTTCTGCGCGTCTTTGAGCCGATAATAGATTCCAAGCCGGTAGTAGACATTCCCGTTGCGGGGGTCTTGCCGCAATTGTTGAAATGCGAGGTCCGGATCGTGACCCGACAGGGTCCTCAAAGCAGTCGTATATGCTTGTTGAACAATAATAGCGGACTGTGGCCGCGCTCCTTGTGTACGAGAATCTGGCCCGGGAGAACCCGGAGGGATTGTATGTTTGCAAGATGGAAACAACAGCAGACCAAGCAAACCGGATGCAAAGTACATTCGCTTTATCATGTTGGGTAGCCCAGCTGGGGTGGACAGGTATTGGTTTATGGATGCATCGCCAGCCGTTGACATGCGTCGCTAGCGACATCCGTCCCAAGTGAGGCAATAGACACTGTATTTATCACCCGCAGTTTTCGGAGTCTTGAAGGTATTGAGCACCGCAGTTCCCAATCATCAGGTTGTAAGTCACGCACCATGGGTACCCCAGAGGTACACCATTACAATCGCAGCATGCCGGAAAAGCGTTTGCAGCCGCTTGTTGGCAATTGCAACTTTTCCAAGTAGCCGCTGATTGACACTCCTCGCAATCTACACTGCTGTTGCAATCCTTGCACGGCCCGACGCCTCCGGGACAAGGTCCGTCGTCGTAACAAGGGGCTTGAATTACCCCATCGCAGTAGTTGGTCGTGTCCGCAAGGGCCACGCCAGCGCTCCGGAAGTCCCGGGCAAGGCCGTCGGCGATCCCGTGCGTGAGCGCGTTGTCCTGCAACTTCGCGAGGACAAGGCGTGCTACGTCATCCGCTGCGACCAAACTGAAGACCGAGAGCAGGGACGTTACGCCAGCTTTCCGAAGGGCAGATCTGCGCGTCAACTTCTCCTTCTCGAATTGTTCACGTTTGCTGTCAAGTGGCTTTGACCGATCGTTTTCCATGGCGCTAAACTCCTTGCTGTAAATGTGTCTCCATTGTATTATCGACGCCGTAATTAAGCGTAGCTTCTTCACGCTGAAGGGCCAGTACCCTCTGCATGACCATTTCGGCAAGCATGTTGATCTTGCTCCGCTCCTCGATTTTGTCGATGACGGCCTGAGCGATCAAGTCGACGAGCTGCTCACGTTCGTCTGGTGACATGTCGTTGATATAATCTAGTGTTAAGGAATCGCGCCTTCATTGGGACTTTAGGTCATTATACGCCCCCCCCATTGCGAATGTCAATACTAATGTTAACAATTGTTAGAGTGTTTCTTGATACCTGTCTTCGGTCGGTTAAACCGTCCATAACAACGAGTGGGGCCCCTTAAAATGCACCGTTTGATTTATCCGTGAGTCCGGGTTGTGGCGAGAATCGTCTTCCCTGAATCGGGTGGCGGGGTATCATACATCTATGAATTCTCACCGAGAAGACACTATTGCCAGTCTGAATTAGTCAGGAAATCGAATGAGCGTAAAGCATCGTGTAGGCGTCGCATCCCTCGTCCACGACCACGTTTGGGGCGAGTTGAAGAAGTGGTCCGGGCTCCCAAACGTGGAGATCGTCGCGGCGGGAGACGTTAATCAGGACTTGCGCTCGCGCGTCCGCGACAAATTCGGCGTGCCGCGCGTTTACGACTCCTGGCAGGAGATGCTGGCGCGGGAAGAGCTTGACATCGTCCAGGCGGCTTCCGAGAACTGCGTCTGCGTGGACATCGTGGAGGCGTGCGCGGCGCGCGAAATACACGTCATCAGCGAAAAGCCCATGGCCGCGTCATTGGCGCAAGCCGAACGGATGGTCGCGGCGGCGAAGCGCTGCGGTATCAAGCTGATGATCAACTGGCCCTCCGCCTGGCAGCCGGCCATTCAGGAGATGGAGCGCCGGCTTCAGGCCGGCGATATCGGCCGCGTGTTCTACTTCAAGTACCGCAGCGCGCACAATGGCCCCAGGGAGATTGGCTGCGACCCGCACTTTGTCGAATGGCTCTACGACGAAGAGAAGAACGGAGCGGGTGCTTTGATGGACTACTGCTGCTACTCGGCCAACATGTGCGCGCGTTTTCTGGGCCTTCCGTCGCAAGTCACCGGATTTCGCGGTGTCTTTGTCAAGGACTATCCCGTTCCGGACGATAACGCGATCATCTTGATGAAGTACCCGAATGCGTTCGGTGTCGCCGAGGCAAGCTGGACGCAGCCGGTCGGTTATGCCACACCCAACCCGGTCGCCTACGGCACGGAAGGCAGCCTCGCCGTCTCCGGCAACTCCCTCATCATCCAGCGCCCGGACAAACCTGCCGAAACCATCGAAGCCCCGCCAACTCAAGCCCCGCGCCGCAGTGGGCCGGAGTACTTCCTCCACTGCATCGAGACTGGGGAGCCGGTTGAGGGGTTCTGCTCGATTGAGGTCAGCCGGGATGCGCAGGAGATACTTGAGGCGGGGAAGTTGGCGGCGGATAGTGGGAGGACTGTCAAGTTGCCTGTCTGAAACTTACTGGTCAGTACTCATCGTTACTTGGGAGCACGGATGCGTAATGCGCGTCCGTGCTCTTTTCACGTGAGCCATGAGTTGCGTAGGACGTTGAGAGGAAAGATGCGCGACTTACGCCAGGCAGGTTAAGCGGATCAAAACGTACAAATTATTCGGTTGATACCGTATAAGCGTTCGACTGACATTATGTTATGATTAGCTCGGCTGAGGGGAGAGGCGCATGCGTCAACCACGAAGACCTCGGACCATGTTGGATAGTTTACCTGTACCAGAGGGTAGCGCAAATCCCGCTCGAG
>JBGPOG010000331.1:0-5477 GCA_041487935.1 Chthonomonadia bacterium
CCAGGTTGACGGAGCAGCCAAGAAGGCCGACATTGCGGGGGCCTTCAATCGCCTGCAGAACGAGTCGGGCGGCAGATCGAATCCGTTGCTGCTCTACTTCACGGGGCATGGCAGCCAGGCGGAAAACCAGGACCTGTCCAATAACGTCTTCGACCTCTGGGGTGAAAAGCTCTCGGTTCGCGAGCTGGCGGCCCATGTCTCCAAGCTGCCGAGCGAACGTCCTATCGCACTGGTAATGGTGCAGTGTTTCTCCGGCGCTTTTGGAAATCTGCTCTTCGACGGCGGCGATCCGGCCAACGACCTTTCGGACCGCGAGATCGCGGGTTTCTTCTCCACGATCGACAGCCGGATGGCCGCCGGCTGCACGCCGGAGGTTGACGAAAAGGAGTATCGGGACTTTACTTCATACTTCTTTGCCGCTCTGAGCGGAGAGGATCGCGTGGGCCGCAAGGTTACCGGCGCGGACTATGATGGCGATGGCGTGGTGAGCATGGACGAAGCGTTCTGCTACGCCCTCGCGCACGACGTTTCGATCGATATTCCGGTCTGCACATCCGACGTCCTTCTCCGCAAATTCGCCAAGATTCCTGACGAGACAGTATTCAAAACGTTGTATGGCAAGGTCAAGGAATGGGCTTCTCCCGCCCAGAGATCCGCGCTCGATGAGCTGTCGGCTGGGCTGGGGCTGACGACGGAGGATCGAGGCAAGACTGCGTACGATCGGGCAGCCGGAAGCGATGCCGACTCGAATAGGGCGCGAAGGAACCCGCTTTTCCGCGCGCGAGGCGTCTTCAACCGGGAACTGGAGTCCGCACGGAGGACGCTGTTTGCGCGCTGGCCCGATCTGAAAGACACACAGTCGTCCGGATATGCCGCGGCTAGGGCGGAAGCATCCGACGGTATCCGCAAGAGCGATGCCTTCAAATTTCCCGAGCTTCTAAGAGCCGAGGATGAGCTGATGTCGGCATATCAAGCGAGTTACGAAAAGCAATTGGCTGAGGCGCGGATAATCAGGTTCGTAAGGCTTTTCAAGTCGGTCGTTCTGAGCCACGAAATACGCGAGGGAACGGACGCGACACTGAGGCGCCGGCTTGCACGGCTTCAAGAAGCGGAACACCGGACGCTTCTTCCTACGCAGCAGGTTGCGCGGAACTTCGACTGATGGCTGGGCGGATGAACGTTCCGTCGAGTGTGTGGATGTGATCCGAAGCGCAGAGCTCCGGCATCATCCCGATTTGGTTTAATTCCGCCCAGCAGGATACGCATGAAGTCTAACAGGTCAACGTGACAGGAGCGTGAAGGGAAACGTGAAATCTCGGCCGGAAAAGAAACTCGTCTCAATTCGATTTTGCCGATTAGTGAGAGCCGCCTAAACGCAGCGCCCTCGCTCCGTATGAAGCGAATCCGGCTCCCGCGCCGAGCTGGGCCACGAATCCCGCGCCAGGAGCTCCGGAGTTCCCAACGCTGTTCAGATTATGCTGGAGCAAGTTGTATCCTGTTGAACCGGTGGAGTAGTTGGAGAACCCGTCGACCTGGCCGCCCTTGCGGTAGTAGTCCATGATGAAGTTTGTATCGAGCGTTACCTGGCCGGTCTTCTGCCAGTTGGAGTTCAGCTTCTGAAGCGCCGCAGAGGAGGTGGTCGAGGTGCGCTGGTTACCGCCGCTCGGGTGGATTGCGACCGCCGGTCGATTCGTGCGTATCTCGTTTTGGCTGTTCGACTTACGTTCGTTCCTGTTGCTGGCTGATGACGCTGCCGCCTGCTGCGGAGGATTAGACGCTGACGGTCTTGACGCCACTGCACGAGCTTGCTCCGGCGCGCCACGATCTTCGGCACGATTGCGCGGCTCGGTAAGCCGTTCCACGACCCCCTGGATTGCACCCTGCAGGATGGATCCAAGCAGTTGCCGGCCGAAATCCCCTTTAGAGTAGTCGATTTCCGGCAATCGCGGACGGCCCGCAAGCTGTAGCTCAACGGCGAGATTCATGTTCCAATCCAGGTGCGGCTCCTTACCGGCCTTCAGGTCGCGGATAATGTCACGGTACCAGTTACGCGCGTAACCCACGTAATCGCCCACCTGCATTTCGTCGAACTCCTTATCTCGAGCGGCCATGCCTTCGCAGAATGCCAGGGCTGACAGGCTGGGCGGGCACTTCTCCTGCCATTCGCGCACCATCTCCGCCATGTCGGTCCAGTTCTTTGCGGCATTCCAGTTCTTGCGGTCGGAAAACCACTTGGACTTGTCGAGGGCGGTCGTTTCGAGGCGCTCCAAGAGCGTAGACGCCTTCATCGACGAGGCGCCAGGCTGCAAGTCCGCTCCCGACGATGTATTGCGGAATGGCGCCGGGATATAGTTTGCGCGGACTTCTGAGACCTTCTTGTCCCAGGCTTCCTGGCGAGCGTATTCCCGGTCGGTGAGACCCACCATGATAACGGATTCTTCCCGGGCCTGCAGCATTTCTTGCGGGAAGCTCACGTTCAACTGATCGGTCTGGATGATCTGGGCGCGCATATCGTCCCAGAATCCGGCCATCACCTTGTAAAACCCGGCTGCCTCGTGATTTCCGTCCGCCTCGGCCAGCTTTGAGGCTCTCCGGCAGGTGTCGGCATTAGCTAACGTAATATCGCGGGCATAAGGAAGGGTGGCTTGATGCTCTACTCGCTGCAACGTCTTCAGCCACCAGTCCCATGTGTCCTGGGTTGACTTGTCGCCTGCCTTCTCCGCTTCCTTGATTTTCTGGACAATGACCTTCGCGATCCGGTGGTAGAGGTCGTACCCGTCTATTCCGGCGAGAGTCTTGTCGGTTAACAGCAGCCGCCTCTTAGCCGGACCCTCGGATTGGCTCTGCTCGGTCATGGACGCGGGCGAGGAAACGGGGCAGTGCCTCCAGGTCGTCTCTCCAGTGCTGGGCGTCGCCGATGCAAGCAAGAAACAGCATGCGGACATCGTGAGGCACAGGCTTAGCGGTTGAACTAATCGATTGCTGAGTTTCACTTCGCCCTCCTTACATTGAGACCGACAATCGCCGGAAATCAGGACTGAGCGTTAGACTCGATACGACTCGATACGACTTCAGGGATACGCATCTCGGGCCGCGCGAAGAATGGCTGGAGGATCGGCCCGCATGGCTTGTATCAATGCGTCGAAATCCCGTTCCTTTTTCACAATTGGGATTCTCCCCTTCAGAAGCTCGGCGATTGCCTCCTTATGCCATGCATATGTCTGCTCTTTAGGAGAAAAGCGTTGCGCGATCAGTTCGCAATAGGTTGACGCATTGAATTTGGCGGGGACGCCTTCGCCGTACTCGAAGTAGCGTTGTGCCAAAATACCCGTTACCGATCCCTTCGCTCCCTTGCCGTTCCGCACCCACTCTCCCGGGACAACTTCCGTGATGTTACGCGCATTGAACACGGCCTGTTCCAGCAGCATGGATGCCGCTTCACAGAGGAAGTCTCGCGCTGCTATCGGTTTTGCCGCCTGAGCAACGGCAGCGGTATTCTCCGCCGCGAGTATATCTGCTTTGCTGTATTCCAACGGCGTACCCACGGAACGCTCCTTAGCGCCTCCCCCGCTACCTCTCTCCTTCCTTGGCATGTTTGCGAGAACAAGATCAGTCGTCGCAGCCATCTCATCCGGCAGGACGACCATCAATTTCGACGCGCCTTCCAACTGCTTCGCTATATCGACCCAAAAACGTTCCATCGCCGCACATAATGCCGGATTGGGCGGCGCGCTTTTGCTGCGTTCCGTTGCGGCGAGGGCAAACTGCAATGCTGCGTCGCGAGCGGGGGACCGGTTGGATGGATAGGTTTCCTCCCAGTTTCGGAGGTATGCGGTCGTCCATTTTCCCCAACTTATGGAAGCCCGATAGTCGTGTGCCATAATTGCCTGGCGGTGTCTGGAGAGGCACTCCATGGTCATGCGCTCGCAAAGCGCCCGAGACCTTAAAGATGATGGCTTCTGAGCTTCGACGGGAATTCCACCGGACAGCAGAGACGCGACCAAACACAGGAAACAAGTGATGCGGCGATCCAGCATACGGACGGTATGCACTGTGCTTCTCCTCGTGCCACAAAAAACGCGACCCGCGCATCGGATGTGATGGTTGCTTCCCGGACCTACTAATTCGGTCCGCCATAGCGCACTTTACATGGATCGACGTTCGGTCAAGCAGTTATGATCTCTAAGCAATCATGGAATCACAAGTATGTAAAGGCGTTCTGTCCCTAAGACATTCATCGCATCGTGCTTGATGTTAGGCGGTGACCTACGGTATTAGATAAGTCGCCACTCGGTTACGCGCCGGCTGCTTGCGCCGACTGAGCTTTATGCTGCCGCGCGATCTCTTTGCGCTCTTTGAGGTAGTCGAAGAACTCGTGGCCTTCGCGGAGGCGGCGAACCATCATCTGGCGGTCGGTGGCCATTTCTCGGACGATGCGGAGGATGGGCTTCATGCGGAAGTAGAAGCGCTTGTACATCCGCTCGACCGCCTCTTCGATCTCGTCCGGGGAGAGGTGCTCGTATCGGAGGGCGGAGGTCTGGATGCCGCTGCCGGAAATGAGGACACTGTTGTCCATCCAGCCATTCGCCATGGCCTGGTCGTACAGCTCGGTTCCGGGGTAGGGCGCGGCGATGGAGACCTGGATGGTGTGCGGGTCCAGCTCCTGGGCGAAGCGGATGGTCTCTTCGATAGTCTGCTGGTTCTCGACCGGCAGGCCGATGATGAAGGTTCCGTGGACCTTGATGCCGAGCTTGCGGCAGTTGGCCATGAACTCGCGGGCCATGTCGAGCTTGATGCCCTTTTTGATCCGGTTCAGGATTTCTTGATTGCCGGACTCGAAGCCGACCAGCAGCAGGCGCAGGCCGTTGTCGCGAAGCTGCTTGAGGGTGTCGTACTTCACGTGCGCGCGGGCGCTGCAGCTCCAGGTGAGGTTGAGACGCTTCATGTGCTTGCTGATCTCGACGGCGCGGGCTTCGTTGATGGTGAAGGTGTCATCGTCGAACATCCACTCGCGGACCTTGGAGCCGAAGAGCGCCTTGCCCTCTTCCATGATCCGGCCCACGTACTCGGGCGACTGGGTACGGTATTTGTGCCCGCCGATGGTCTGCGGCCAGAGGCAGAAGGTGCACTTGGCCGGGCAGCCTCGGCCCGTATAGAACGAAACGTACGGGTGCAGCAGGTAGCCGATGAAGTACTTCTCGATGTCCAGATGCTCGGCGTAGGTGGGCAGGACGCTGGGCATGAGGTCCCAATCCGGCACCAGCTCGCGGTCTTCGGTGCGCTGGATGCGGCGGTTCTCGTCGCGGTAGCTAAGGCCGTTGATCTCTGAATACGGCTTGCCCTGGGCCAGCTCCAGGCACGTGTAGTCGAACTCGTGGCGGCAGACGAAATCGATAATCGGGTTCTCGCGGAGGGTCTGTTCCGGCAGCACCGCTACGTGGGCGCCGATGAAGCCGACCGTCGCGTTCGGGTTGGCC
>JBGPOG010000332.1:0-5434 GCA_041487935.1 Chthonomonadia bacterium
CCCTACGGGGATGACGGGCTGTGACAGTTTCTTACGCTCAACGCCGCGTTAGGCGCGGTAAAATGCTCGGAATGACGGTTCCTCTACGCTCACAAAGGCGGTTCGGAATGACGGTTTCGCGACGTTGTCGTCGTTGTAATGACGTTATTGAGACACTACACTAGTTTCTAATTGACGTAGGGGCGCTGCTTGCTGCGCCAAATTCGATTGCTGCGCCAAATTCGATTGCTGCGCCAAATTCGATTGCTGCGCCAAATTCGATTGCTGCGCCAAATTCGATTGCAGATAGACACCCAATTGCGGTATTCCAAGGGCGCGGCAAGCAGCGCCCCTACGAACGATCTATCCGCGACCCGAAGGAATCCCTAGTCCGTGGAGGCAGACTTCGTGTCTTTCCGAGCATTTTATGTTCTTAGCAACACGCTGTAATTAATGGCAAACGCAGCGGTTCCGTCATCCCGTAGGGATCTGCTTTTGACCTTTGTCACTCGGAGCCGCGAATTCATTCGCCGGGCCTTGGCAAATCCGTTCGTAAATTCCGGCAACTTCATCGGCCTGGCGGTGCGGAGTGAATCGCTCGATCACCTTCGCACGCCCCTTGCGTCCCATCTCACGCCGCTTCGCAGGATCGCGCAATAACTCGATAATGGCATCTGCCAGCCGCCTTGTATCCCGCGCCGGAACGAGAAGGCCCTCCTCGCCATTGGTCACGATCTCCGGCAAGGCGCCCGAATCGAACCCGACAACCGGCTTCTCCATCGACATGGCCTCCGTGACAACCAAGCCGAACGGTTCTTCCCAAGACGGAACGGCAACAACTTCCAAACCGGCAAACACCCTCGGCATATCGTCGAACCAGCCTGCCCAGGTTACGTTCTCCGACAGGCCCAGCTCCTCGATTCGCTGCCGCACCTTCGCGGCGTAGCTGTCCGGGCTGGCCAGCGTGTCTTCGTTCCCCATGATGACAAGGTGCGCCTCCGGGATCGATTCCCGGACCTTCGCCATCGCCTCTACCAGCTCTATGTGGCCCTTCCAAACCATAATCCGGGCGGCAATGCCCACCAACGGCACTTCCGGGCCGAGATTTAGCCGCTTCCGCATCTCAGCAGGGTCGTGTCTGTTCAGGTCGAACCTGTCCGGATCGGTCGCGTTGAGCGCGGTGTAAATCTTCTCTTCCGGTATGCCCCCTTCGATCAGAGACCTGCGCGCAAACTGCGAAATCGCCAGCACCGCGCTGCAGTTTCGCAGCCCCCACGCCGTAGCCCGGCCAATTTCCGGATACCACTTGATGTGGAAATGAATCAGGTTTTTCCGGCCGGTCAACTTCGCTAAGAGTGTAGAAACCAGCGCATCCCGCGGGCGATCCGTACTGTGGATCACATCGATACGCTTGGCCCACACCACCGCCATAAGCCGCAGTAAACCAAGCAAAAGCGCAACGAGGTTACCTGCCACCGCGATCGGCTTCCGGAACTTCCCTAGCCCCGCAAGCTCGTACCCTAAATTGAGTTTGAAGAGCTTCGCACCCGGGACTGCGCTAACGATGCGCTCCATAACCGCCGCATCCGCAGCCCGGCTGTTCGTCGCGACATAGACCTCACACCGAGCCGGATCCAGGTTCTGTATGAGCGAAATATGAACGGCGACATCCGCGCCGATCGCACTTCGCGTGTTGACAAAGAGAACGCGCGTCACCCTTACCCCCAACCCCTCGCAAACGACGTGCATGAGGGGCGCCTGGGTTTATGACTATCATTGTTCCACATCGCCACGCGTTTCCGACGCGCCAACATGGGCCGCGACCGGATGAATTGCCGCTCGCTAACCTTTTCATTAGTTCATGCTTGCATAAATCGTGCCAAACCTTTGACGGCGGCGATTACCGGGATGATGGCTGGGGGTAAACTGGGAAACATGCTGAGGACATTTACGGCCTGGGGCGCCGGCAACATGACCATTGCGGTGATTCTGGGCGCATTCGGGGCGCACGCGCTCAAGGACCGGCTCTCGCCGGAAATGCTGGACGTCTATAAGACCGGAGCGCATTACCAGGCAATCCACGCGCTCGGACTGATCCTCGTCGCGATTCTCGCCGACCGAATGGACGAACCGGCCAAACTTGTTTGGTGCGGCCGCCTCTTCGCCGCTGGTATCGTGCTCTTTTCCGGAAGTCTCTATGCTCTGTCGCTCACCGGCATCAAGTTATTCGGCGCAATTACCCCCCTTGGCGGTCTGGCCTTCATCTTCGGATGGACTCTCCTTACGGTCGCTGCCCTTACCAAACCTGCCGCCGAATCGGCCGATCAGTGATCGATCCCTCCTTAATACTGAACACTCAACGCTAAACACTCGGCCCCGGATCTCATTCCCTTAAGTACCACTTCCGCTTCGGCCTCGGTCCGTAAGTCAATCCGAAATCGTGCAACACCACTTTATGGACGATCCGCACAGCCTCTTCGGGCGTCTCGCAGACGCGAATGACGCCGAGGTCCTTGGGCGAAATCGTACCCTCGTTCAGGAACGATTGGTGGATAAGATCGATGAGCGGATCCCAAAACTCCTTGCCGATCAACACGAGTGGGAAGTGCTTCATCTTACCGGTTTGAATCAGCGTCGCGGCTTCGAATATCTCATCCATCGTTCCGTATCCGCCCGGGAGCGCAATGAAGGCGTACGAGTATTTGATCAGCATCGTCTTGCGGACGAAGAAATGCTTGAACTCGATCATGAGGTCGAGGTAAGGATTCGCCTTCTGCTCGAACGGGAGCTCGATGTTGCATCCGATCGAGCGCCCGCCGATGTCTTTAGCCCCCCGATTCGCCGCCTCCATGATTCCCGGCCCACCGCCGGTCATCACCGTAAAGCCGGCCTGTGCAAGCAGCTTGCCGGTTTCGCGGGCAAACTCGTAGTAAGGATGGCCCTCCTTGAACCTCGCTGAACCGAAAACCGTAACGCAAGGTCCGACGAAGTGCAGCTTGCGGAACCCGCGCATGAACTCGAAAAATATCTGGATTGCCAGGCGCAGCTCGAATCCGCGCGCCTGCGGTCCCTGGAGGAATTTCAGATGAGGCTTCTTGGAGAGGTCGTTCTTTGGGCCGACGGGCACGGGATCTTCAGGCATTCATTAATCCCTAACCGCCGATGCCACCATCTCCAGAACTCGCCGCAAACCGTCGTCGCCGCCCATGCTGCCCTCGTTGAACGGGGTTCGGGGTATCGGCTGCCAATTGTCCCGAGAGGTATCCGCAGGGGCCGGCTGCGGCAGGCCGCTGAGAGAGGGGTCGTATTGCCCGTTGTTGCCGCCCAGTTTGTAGATCACAAGATCGAGCGACGGCACGATGAAGATGCCGAAACCTCCGGCACCCGACTTGTAAAACGCGTCTCGCGGCGCGCCGGCCACGTGCCCGTCGGAGTTGTTCTCGAACTGAAGGCTGAACGGAGTGTGCGGGTTATAGGGCAAAGGCTTGTTGCACTTCGCAATGTAATCCGGCGAAACAAGCTGCCGAATGCCCCAGCGCCCCTGGTGCAGCAGGCAGTAGCCGAAGCGGAGCGCGTCGGTAGCGTGGACCGCGATGCTGCCCGCTCCATTGGCGTGCGGCATGACAAACCCGCCCCGGTGCAAACAGTAACCCCACGGACCCCATCCCATCGGCTTCGCAAGGCGTTCATCGATGTAATCCTTGAGGTCCATCCCGGTGATATGCCGCAGCACGATGGAGGCAATGTGCGGCGCGGGCGAAGAATACGAGTATCCGCCGCCGGGATCGGTCCACAGCGGCGTCCGGATCGAAGACTGGTCCAGGTCCCGAATGTTCTGCCCCGGCACGGGGGTTAATGAAACGACCTTGCCGTTCACAACTCCCGGGCTCGACCCTTCCCCATGATAACCCGCCGACATGCACAGGAGCTGCCCGAGCGTGATATCGGCTTTCCGCGGGTCATCCAGCGGAAACGCCTCGGGGAGGTATTTCTCCGTGAAGACCTTCTGATCTAGACCATCGGGAATCTTGTCGCGGAACTCCTGAAGCATGATCCCGCAGGCAATACTCGTGTAAGCCTTTCCGGTCGAAGCCATGTCCGGATTAACGTCCCGCTGCGCACGCCCGTAGTACTTCTCATAAACCAGGTACCCATGCCGCATCACCAGCAGCCCGCCGTTCTGGCTGCAACGCTGGGTAAACTCGAACGCCTGATCCAGCCGCCCCAAATCCATCCCCGCCAGCTTGCGGATTGACGCGGCATCTTTCAAAATGCGCCATCCGCCCTTGCTGTCGGGTGGAGGGAAGTAGTCGGAGGACTTTGGAGTCGCAAATGACGCGAGGGAAACGAGAAGGACGGTAGAGACGAATACGGTGGCATGATTACGCACGAAACCCAGCCTCCTCAAGAAAAAAGTTCGCGACCGCGGCCGATTCTTCTCCGCCGTAGCCCATCGATGGGATGTCTCCCGCGGTTAGGATAGCAGATTCCTATGTGCGAATGGTGTGTATGTAATTTTTCCGGTCTCTGCAGTGTTTCTGAATCCTCGCGTCGAGGCGCTTAAGTAAATCATCCGGTATGCCCGTTATTCTATGGTGTGGGTTGGCATGGGTAGAGTCTGCTACAGGTACCACAGGGCAAGCTCCTTCCCTCGCTGCGCCGCCGCAATAAACGTCCACGCCGCCACACAAACGGCCGCTCTCGTCATAAACTTGACCGTTCTATTCATGGATTCCTGCTCCCTTAGCAGGTTGGATAACTTGACTGTTCCGATACGTTCATTGCGGGATTTTAGGGGAGGGTTCATTTGGGTGGAGCACGCGCCGCTTATTCGCTCGGCTCGACCCTGTGTACGTTAATAGCGGAACTTTGTGGCCATGCACGGCTGTATGAAGCAATTGCCCGCACTACGGTCGGAATATTGCTCCTATCCGAGGTGGTATATTAACGCCTATCGCAGGACTCTTACGCACATAGTGTCCTTTTGTGGCACAAAACATCGAGTGCTCGCACAAAAATATTACAAGTTGCAGGAATCACAGGGTAGTCAAACGTATAGCATGGCAAGTAAGGCAGAATCTGCTCCAGTTCAAAATGTATGCCCAACTTCCCTTATCGCTTCTGCACAATAAATCGCAGGACGATGCCTGGCGGCGTATCGGGCGCGTTGTATTCAACAATCCGCGCGATCATCAAGCCCAATGGCTCCAACCCATATTGTGTCGCAAATGAACTCATATGCACTGAAATTGCTCACTTTCTGCAGTTGCCATTTCCTCCGAGTGCCATTGTTTCACAAGGTCCGAGAAAGAACGAACCATATTTCGCTTCTCTGAACTTCAACGGTTATGACAGTCTATAATGGCCCCAAGAATCTGGACAATTGAATCGGCGAAAATAAGTTAGACTTCAAATCATCATGATGACCAGAACACGCAAGTCTCATTCCGCCGCG
>JBGPOG010000333.1:0-5416 GCA_041487935.1 Chthonomonadia bacterium
CTGGGAGCCACGTCGAAGTAGTTGACGCCTCGATCGAACGCCTCGCGAACGATTCGGTTCGCGCCGGCCTGTTCCATCCCCATCACGACTACGCCGCCGAAGCCGATGATGGAGAGGGAGTGTCCTGTTTGCCCGTATGGACGTTGATTCATGATTCGACCTCACCCAATAACTGGTTTGTGTTACGCTGGTTCATTTACGATCCCTCAGGACCTGACCTTCCGCTGTGAACAGCACGGGTGTCGCTTTGAGTGGTTCTCGAATGCGAACGCTGAAGCGGCGACCGTGGTGTTTGAGGGTTCGGCAATATTAGTTTTTGTAAGCAGGAATCATCCCCGGTAATAGGAAACAGTGCTAAACCGTGTTGGGCAGCGGATTCCTCTACGAAAGGTGAAACGTCATGAAGCATCGAATTATGCTCGTGTTATTCTGGATACTGATAGTTGCAACCACCTCTCATACGTACGACGCCCGTGCCAGTACGACGAGCCCAATCGCCTCGTACAGCGCAAACGTCGAGGCGAACACGGGTGACATCATCATAATCTCATCTGGGGATATTATCATCATCTCCTCAGGTCAGGTGACAACGTTCAACAACGGGGAGATCGTCGTAAATACCCCGACCGAGATCATCATTATCTCGTCTGGTCAGGTCACTACGAATGAGAATGGAGACATTATTATCATTTCGTCGGGCCAGATCACGATCCTTCCCGTTGACCAGTAGACCGTAGACCGTAACCGAAACAAGATATCCGTTGCCTGACACCGAACACATCTGCCATAGACGTGTTTCACACGCAGAAGGCCTCGCAGAAGTTACGTTTCGCTTCATCCTATGCAATTCCCATCACGACTACTCCGCCGAAGCCGACAAGGGAGAGGGAGTAGCTGGATGCACCATAGGATCAAGATTGCATGTTCAGCTAATCCATCCTGGAGTCAATGCCGCTACGTGCTCTTAGATCTTGGTTTGATTGCGTGCGGGGCCGGATGAACTGTTAATCGGCCTGGGACTGCAGCGTGATAGTTGCCCACACTCGCATCGATAATAAACACCGCCGTCCTCGAAACTCGCGTTGCAGTATCTGTAGTCGTTTCAAATATGCCTCCTACGGTCGCCGGAATGCGTTTTCTCATTACTTGAGCTTACGATTCTGTAGCGCTAATGGCAGTCCAATTCTTGTCGATTGCTGTCGAAATTGGCAGCAGCGCGAAATCGATAGGCTCACCACCCTATGCCCTTTGATTGGCGACAATAGTTGTGATATACGATTGTCCGGAGGTTACGTCAGTCAACAATGCGCCCGATAAATCCTGTTGAAGATGTGGTTCTGCCTCCTCAGCCACCTCCAGGAAATAATCACGATGGCTGTCGCGGAGCGCTTCAATGCCGCCTTGATCCGCCTGTATGCCGTGAACGTACTCCCGTATCGTCTCCAACAGCCGATACCTCGTCTCCCCGCCACGCTCCGGGTCGACCACTACCATGGACTTGCCAGCCAGGCTGCTGAGCAGATCGAGAATCTGCCATTCCTCCAGGCCGCCTTCGGAACACACTCGCTCGGCGGCGGGCAGGCTCCAGCCACCGGAGAAAACCGTCAACCGGTGGAGAAGAGTCTTTTCCGATTCGGTGAGCCGGTCGTAGCTCCAGTCGAACGCCGCTCTCAGGGTTTGCTGGCGAGTGGGAGCTGTCTTCAGCCCTCCGGTGAGGAGCGGAAACTTCCCGGTGGATTCCATTCTCTCGATGATCTGCATTGGGCTCATCGCGCTGATACGTGCTGCTGCCAGCTCGATCGCCAATGGTATCCCGTCTACGGCTCGGCAAATGCGTAAGACCGAGGGAGCGTTGCTGTTGGTTAAAGCGAATGACGATCGCACGGCTGTTGCTCTCTCCACGAAGAGACGTACGGATTCATATCTGCCAACCGATCTCGCAGTCACATCGCTCTGACTTGCCGGCAGGAAGAGGGTGGGAATGCGCCATTGCGTCTCACCTACCAGCTCCAGAGCCTCCCGGCTGGTGGCGAGCACGCGCAGCCCGGTGGATGAAGTGAGAAGGCGGGCGACAATCCGCGCGCAGGCTCCGGTGTCGTTCAGGTGCTCGCAATTGTCCAGGATCAATAGGAGGCGCTTCGTCTGGAGCGATCCGAGGATTGATTCCACCAGGTCCATGCCCGGCTGCTCCCGGATTCCGAGCGAGGCCGCGATGGACTGCGCAATTAACGCTGGGTCGAGAATAGGCGCCAGCTCTACCAGCCAGACACCGTCTGGGTAATCCTCGAGCAGCTCCGCGGCAACCTGCAGCGCAAGCCGCGTCTTGCCGCTGCCCCCCTCCCCTGTTATCGTCAGCAGGCATGCCCCTGCGAGCAGCTCCTTGACCTGCTTGGTCTCGTTTGCGCGTCCGACAAACGACGAAAGCTGGCGCGGAAGGTTGTGCGGCCGCGTCTCGAGCGACCGCAGTGAAGGGAAGTCCGATCTGAGCGCCGGATGTTGGAGCTGGTAGATTCGTTCCGGATGCTGGAGGTCTTTGAGACGGTGTGATCCGAGGTCTCGCAGAAGCACTTCCTTGGGGAGATCGTCTCGGATCAGTTCTGCCGTCGTCTGCCCAACCAGAATCTGGCCGCCGTGCCCTGCACCCAGAAGCCGTGCGGCTCGATTGACGGGCCTGCCGAAGTAGTCTCCATCTCGCTCGTCCGTTTCTCCGCTATAGAGCGCCATTCGCACCGGTAATTGGTTATCCGGGTCCGCCTGCCCGAGGGCGAACTGCGCTTGAATGGCGGTTTCGGCTGCGTCTCCGGCTCTCGAGAATGCGACACAGAAAGCGTCGCCAATGGTCTTGAAGATGTGGCCCTGATGGGCTTCGAATACCTGGCGCAGAATGGTATCGTGCGTGGCAATGCCCTCGCGCGCTGCTGCAGGCGCGCGCTCCCACCGAATCGTGCTGCCTTCAATATCCGTGAAAAGAAACGTTACCGTTCCGCTGGGACCGTTCATCTCTTTAGCAATTCCGTGTTGGGACTCGTTGGAGGCGATCTATCGAACTCTTCCGGCACAATCGATTCTATGACTTGCTCCCGTGGCGCCCGGTATCGGATATATTCGCGTCCGCGGTTGCTTTCAGCGCGAGCTCGATCGTATCTGCGACCGACATCGCTTTGCCGGCAGCAACCTCCGCTTCGAATCCATCCTTGCCCAGCGCGTCGAGAACTTTCGGCCAATCGGCCTCCCACGCGGATTCCAGCGCCGGCGAACGCGGGATGGAAGATGCTTCTCGAAGAGCCTGCTCCGCGCCGTAGAGGCGGGCGGCGACATCCATGCTGTTCCGGTTCACCGCAAGACGCTCGAATGCGGCCAGGGATATCGAGATTCCGGAAAGATCGTCAAGGTCGCGAAAGTGCAGCAGGGCTTCTGCGAAGTTGGAGAAAGCGGCATTCACGTCCCCGTTCGCGAAGGCGACAGTCCCGAGGTCGTGCAAAGAGTGGGCGATGGCCCAGGAGTCGCGCGCTTGTTTGGCGGCGACGAGCGTCTCTGCCTGCAGCGTCGCGGAGCGTACTTGATCGCCGGTTAGCGCGGCAAGATGGCTTAGATGAATGAGCGAGCGCGCGATACTGGCTTTATCGCCAACCTCTTGGCGGATGGCGAGGCTGTCTTCCCAAAGAGAGCGAGCGAGGTCGAAGTCGTTCGCCTGGTTTGCCAGAATTCCTAATTGATCCAGCGCGTGGGCCTCCGCCCATTTGTCTCCGGTTTCTCGAGCGGCATTCAGACCTTGTTGGTAGTAATTGCGCGATTCGTCGAGATGATCGAGTGCGAGCTCGAGGCTCCCGAGATGGCAAAGCGACCAGGCGATTCCCGGCGCATCCGCTATCTCGCGGCGAATTCGCAGGCTCTCTATATAGTGGGCCCTGGCGTCCTCGAATCTCCCCTGTTGTTCCGCGACCGATCCTAATTCGTGCAACGAATAGGCTACGCCCCACGCGTTATCGAGCTGCCGGTAGAGAGCGAGGCTCTGCTCGCCGTAAGCGCGGCCGGAGCCGCTTCTCCCGAGATGCCAATTCAGCCATCCGGCGCCTAAGAGCGCTTGCGCACGCAATTTGGGCGGCGCGTTTATGGCCCTGCGGAGCGCGCTTTCCAGCCAGTCCAAGCCCTCTTTACGGTGATTTCGAATGGCCCAAAATTGCCAGAGCGATCCTGCGAGGCGCAGGCCGCTTTCCGCAAGCGGCCACCCTTCGAGGGCAAGGCACCATCGCAGGGTTGCCCGGATGTTGTCACGCTCAGCCTCCAGCCGATTGAGCCAGTATGCCTGGTTTCGGCCGCGGATTTCCGCCTCCGCTCGATCGCCAAAGCTCACGAAATAGTCCGCGTGCCGCGTCCGAACGGCCTCCGCATCCCAATTTTCCAGCAGCTTTTCCTGGCAGTACTGGCGGACAGTTTCCAGCAGTCGAAATCGAGGCTCCTGCCCTTCCTCTGCTACAACCATGGATTTGTCCACCAGACGGCCCAATTCCTCGCCGACCTGCGGTCGATCCGGCGCATCGGCCTGGCAGACGTAGCGGGCTGCTTCTTCCGTGAATCCGCCTGCAAATACGGATAGTGAGCAAAGCGTGCGACGCTCATTTTCAAGGAGCATTCCGTAGCTCCAGTCAATCAAAGCCCGGAGCGTCTGGTGGCGTGGAATGGCGGTTCGGCTGCCGCCGGTCAGGAGCCGGAAACGATCGTCCAATCTCTGCGCAATCTGTTCGACCGTGAGGACCTTTACCCTCGCGGAAGCGAGCTCAATGGCAAGCGGGATACCGTCCAGACGGTAACAGATTTGTGCGATTGACGCCGCGTTTTGATGGGTTATCTTGAAGGTTGGGAGCGCCAGACGTGCTCGGTCCAGGAAGAGGATGATGGATTCGCACTGCGTGAGATCGGCCAATTCGCCGCTGGAAATGCGCGCCGGCGATGGTGTGAGAAGTTGAACGTCCGGCATTTTGAGCGAGGGAACCCGCCAGGCTACTTCGCTGTCGATCCCGAGCGGCTCGCGGCTGGTGACGAGCAGTTTTGCCGCCGAACAGTTTTGCAGGATCGACTGCGCGAGCGACGCACAGGCTTCCAGAATGTGCTCGCAGTTATCCAGTACGATCAGACTTGGCCGCTCTCTAAGGAATTCGGTTAGCGCCGATGCCGGGCGTCCATGATCCTCGCGGATTCCGAGCGCAGCGGCGGCAATTGCCGGCGCGGCCGATGCATCCGAAACATTCGCCAGATCTACGAGCCAGACGCCATCCGGAAACTCCTCCAGCACATCTGCGGAAACCTGCAGCGCAAGGCGGGTTTTTCCGCACCCTCCGGCGCCTGTCAGCGTTACCAGCCGATTGCTGGAGAGGACGCTTTTCACTTCCGCCATCTCCTTCTCACGGCCAATGAA
>JBGPOG010000334.1:0-5408 GCA_041487935.1 Chthonomonadia bacterium
CAGCGTCGCGGTGTCGATCCCCTGGGCTCTCATCGACGTTTCAAATTTGTGAGCTTCCCATGCGGTCTCGACGTCCCCGAGCACTTCCAGCAAGCCCGGCTTGAATTGATCGTCGTCGGTCTCTTCGATCAACCTTCGCGTTCGCTGGAGCCCATCGGCAATATCTTCCGGCACCGGATCTTGCTGCAATCCGCCGATCAGCGCGCGGAGCTTCCAATAAGCATCCGCTTTCATGACCTTGTTGGCGCCCGCCGGCAAGATGGAGGTCCCGCCGCCCTCAGGCAGCTCAGCCGCAGAGCCTACCAGCGCCTTGCCGTCCGGCAAAGCCGCAGCCACGGGAGCCACAGGCTTTTCCGACCAGTTGTCGATCGGCTGTTGTTCGCTGATTTCGCCGCACCCGCCAACGAAACCGAGGGTGCACGCCACCACCGCGCCCATTACCAATTTATTGAAGTATTTCATCATTGCTCGATACAGTTTCAGTAATGTCATTACAACGACGACAAAGTGGCAAGGCCGTCATTCCGAACTGCCTTTGTGAATCTGGCCAGACTGCCACCCGCATGGGTGTTTCTTGCCTCGCATTGTAAGGACGAGTCGGAGACACTACTCCAGCCAATGTCACGCAGGCCGGAGTCGGTTCGATGCTTGCATGCTCGATCTTGGTTCCACTAACGGCTAACTCCTATTATGCCTGTTTTACCGAAATCCTTCAAGTTGACTGAATGTTGGTAACAGTTCACGATCCGTGGGGTAGGGGTGAAGCATTCGGGCCAGCGGTTGGCGGGTTCCGATACATTATGTCGTCCGAATGCTTCACCCCTACGCGCGGCCGATCAGCGTTTTACACGAATTGTGAACACTAACGAATGTTGGGTAGTGTTTGCGGTGATTTGACAGTTGGCCACACCGTATGATATGCTGGCGACAGACAGAATTCGACCCATCATCCGGCAAATAATGGCTATTATAATCGATCCGGTGTCTGTGGAACCGATGCGGCGGGCCGACGTCGAGACCGTTGCCGCCATCGAACGAAAATGCTATGCCACACCGTGGCACGAGAACGCTTACTACACAGAGCTGACTAATCGGTCGGCTGTCTACCTGGTGGCGCGCCAGGAAGGGAGAGTCATTGGATATGGCGGGATGTGGGTGATCATGGACGAGGCGCACATCACGACCCTGGCGGTCGATCCGCAGCACCAGGGCCGTAAGATCGGCGAGCGGCTGCTGCAGGCTCTGCTCGAAGAGGCGATCACGTATGGCGCGTCCCGAGCGACGCTGGAAGTCCGCGAGCGCAACGCTGCCGCGCAGAACCTCTACCGGAAATACGGATTCCGGGAAGCCGCTATTCGTAAGAACTACTATACGGATAACCAGGAAAACGCCGTCGTGATGTGGGCGGACGGAATAGGCGATTCTTCGTATCGTGTCCGGCTGCGAACCCTCAAACAACAACTCTACCAGGCATACGATGAACGTATTAGGTATCGAGACGAGCTGCGATGAGACCTCGGCCGCCGTCGTGACCGGTGGCTACCGGGTTCTGTCGAGCATCGTTGCCAGTCAGGCGGATCTGCACGCCCGCTGGGGAGGCGTCGTACCGGAGGTGGCTTCCCGGAAGCACGTCGAACGCATCCTGCCGGTTATCCATGAGGCTCTCGATGGCGCCGGCGTTACCTTTGGAGACATAGGAGGCATAGCGGTAACAAATCGGCCGGGTCTTGTGGGAGCGCTCCTGGTTGGCGTTTCCGCCGCCAAAGCGCTGGCTTTCGCGCTGAAAACGCCGATTGCCGCCGTCCATCATCTCGAGGGCCATCTGGTCTCGGGCTTTCTGGCCAGGCCGGATTTGGCTTTTCCGTTTCTTTCGCTGATCGTGTCCGGAGGCCACACGGAGCTGGCGATCGCCCACGGCGCCGGCAACCTGCAATCCATCGGCCGCACCGTGGACGACGCGGCCGGCGAATGCTTCGATAAGTGCGCGCGCCTGATGGGTTTGCCGTATCCCGGCGGGCCTGTTGTGGACCGTCTCGCCGAACGAGGCGATCCGAAAGCGGTGGTCTTTCCCCGTGCAATGTCCGGGGATTCCTATAACTTCAGTTTTAGCGGACTCAAGACTTCCGTGATGCGATTCATGGAGGCCGATAGCGGCAAGACTCCGGTCTCTGATGTCGCCGCGTCGCTACAAGCGGCAATCGTCGACGTGCTTGTGTCGAAAACCGTCAGGGCGGCAATGGAATTCGGCATCCGCACCGTTTGCATTTCAGGGGGAGTCGCGGCCAACAGCGGGCTGGCGCTCGAAATGGCCAGGGCTTGCTCCAAAGCCGGGATCGACTCGATCATCCCGGCGCCGGAGTATTGCACGGATAATGCGGCTATGATCGCCGCTGCCGCATACGATCGGCTCTCGGCCGGGTATTCCGATCCATTGGATTTCGACACATTCGCTTCGGCTCCGTTTGCCCAAAACCGCGAATGATACCATCGTTGACGTGGCCCGAGACCTTCATCCAAAACCAATCCTCTTAACCGTCCGTATGGAAAGATATGAACCAGCCATTCGCATCCATTTCCGGCAGCGGTAAGCGCCAGCAATCCAGGCGGCTGTTGATCGCCGCGACCGCTGCGTCGCTGTTGTTGACGTTTCTGCCGGGCGCGGCGCAGATAACGTATCCGATCAGGCTCTTTACTACCCTGATTCACGAAGGCGGCCATGCTTTAGCCACGCTGCTGACAGGCGGCTCGGTCGTCGGCATCGCGATCGATCCGACCGCGAGCGGCGTTACAGCGTCTCTAGGCGGGTGGCCGCCTCTTATTTACATGGCCGGCTATCTTGGGGCAACGCTCTTTGGGGCAGCCTCACTGCACCTGGGAAGGAAGCCGGGGGCGGGACGGGGCGGCCTGGCGCTGATGGCGGCCGTGGTGCTTCTAGTAACGGGTCTCTGGGTTCATCCTTGGAACAACGTCTTTGGGTTCATTGCCGGGCTCACAATTGCCGGACTGCTCATCCTCGGCGCGAGATTTCTCCCCGAGCCGGCCGCTCACTTCCTGGCAAGTTTCCTCGCCGTGCAGCTTTCACTGAATGCGCTGTACGATGTCCGGGACCTGCTCTACATGACCACACAGACGGCCGCCGGAAACGACGCTGTATTTATGGCACGGGCTTATGGTCTTACTCCGTGGTTCTGGGCGGGAACTTGGGCGATCGTCGCGATGATGATTCTCGGGGTTTCTCTCAAGGCGTATTGGCGAGACGGAAAGTAGGGGTGAAGCATTCGGACGATCAGTTTGAATGAGTATCGCAAGGTTTGCACCCGAATGCTTCACCCCTACTCGATTGTAAACCGCTACTCCCAAATGTTCGCGTTGACGTTCGATCGGCACTCGCCGTATAATAGCGGGGTTAGGCGGATTTACCGTTGGGCGCCGGGTTCTAGGAACTCTCATGGACTTGTTTGAAAAGATCAACCGCTCCTTTGGAAGCTGGTACGAGGGCCTCTTCGGCGCCTCCGGCGACGTTCGCCCGAAGGATATCCTCCGCAAGATTCTCGTTGCCATGGAAGAGCACCGCAAAGAGGGTTTCGACAACAAGGTCTATGTCCCGAACCAGTACGTCCTCGAAATCGCCGTGGACGATGAGGAAGAGAAAGACTATCTGCTCTCCTTCTTGGACCGCGACGAGCTCGAGACTGCGATCAAGCGCTATTGCCAGCAAAACCACTACCACATCCGGGGCGCGCTGGATTTCACCGTCAAAGAGGTAGACGATACCGAAAGCAAGCGTCGCGAGAAGATCCGGGTGCGGTGCCGCTATGATGCCAAGAAACCTTCTAGTCCCGATCCGGCGCCCACACCTCAGCCCATGGGAATTTCGCCGGAACATCTTCGCCCTGAAATCGATGACGACCCGACGGTTTACGAAGTGGCTGGAGATTCCGAGACGGGAACCGTTCCGGCCATCGCCCGGGCGACACTGGAAATCCGCACTTCAGGCAGGCCGCCGTTCGAATTCGCCGTTTGCCGGGGCGCTGTAACCATCGGCCGCAGCTCGCGAGCCGGCAACGACATCGTGCTCGAGCAAGACGGCATGGTATCCCGCCGCCACGCGAGGTTAGAGCTGGATGCCGACGGCCGGTTCACGGTCTACGACCTCGATACGACCAATGGAACGAAAGTCAATGGCCGCAAGGTCGATAACCGGACCCTTGCAAGCGGCGATGAAATAGAAATCGGCGCAACGAAAGTGATCTTCCGCCAGAATCTCGATGAGCATTTCGAACCTGCAGCCGTTGGCGCAAATCGTCCGTCGTCCATCGTCCATCGTCCATCGTCCGTACACCGTCCATCGTCCACCACTCGTCCGGCCCGGCTTGTCGTGTTAGACGGTGTTCTAAATGGCGACGAGTTCGTTCTGGCCTCAGAGACAATTGTCGGCAGGGCGCTTACGAACGACGTCGTTTTGCCGGACCGTTCGGTTGCTACCCGCCACGCCAGGATTCGTCGTGGCGACCCGTTTGTCGTCGAGGCGCTTGACGCCGGCGCCGAAACGCGCTTGAACGGAGAGCGGCTGAAATATGGCAGTCCGACGGAGCTATCCAGCGGCGATCGCCTCGATCTGGGTGCGGTCGCTCTGCGATTCGAGGACGATCGGGCATGAATGTCGTGCTCGGATTGGCGCGTTTCGGCTTCCTCGCGCTAATCGCGTTCTTTCTGGTCTACGTCACCTGGTTGATCCGTAAAGATCTGGATTAGTCCAAGTCCCCATGTCACTATCCATCGGCTATTCAACCGACAAAGGCCTGGTTCGACGGACGAACCAGGACCGGTATGCCGTCTACGACACCGCCCAGCTCGACCGCAGGGTCGACGGACTGGCGGTCGTCGCGGACGGGATGGGTGGCCGGGCGGGCGGAGAGATTGCAAGCAAGCTGACGGTCGAGAATTTTCCCAGTGTAGTCTATCGTGTATTGACCGGGACGGACGGCGCGCCTTCCGACGAAAGCATGGAGGAGGCTCTCCGCGAAGCGATGAGAGAGTGCAATCGCGCCGTCTATGAAAAGGCCCAGGATGACAGCGGTCTTCGTGGAATGGGCACGACGTGCGTAGCCGCGCTCATCCGTAATGGACGCGCGGCGATCGCGCACGTGGGAGATAGCCGCGCATACCTCCTCCGCAACGGGCAGTTTCGCCAGATCACGCAGGACCACTCTCTGGTTCAGGAGCACGTCCGCGCCGGGGATCTCTCGCGGTCTGAAGCGCAGGCGAGCCGGTATCGAAACGTAATCACTCGCGCGATCGGCGTGGGGAGCTCGGTCGAGCCTGAGATTCAGTTGTTCGACATGGAGGACGGCGATACGCTCCTTCTCTGCACCGACGGCCTGACGAATATGGTCAAGGACCAGGAG
>JBGPOG010000335.1:0-5360 GCA_041487935.1 Chthonomonadia bacterium
AGATGCGCTGAGGCAATTGGTGAACCTCCATGCCGACCCCGACTTTCAGGAGCGACTGGAATCGTTGGCGGATAAGAACACCGAAGGCCAGCTCACCGCCGACGAGCGCGAGGAATACGAGACCTACGTCCGCGCGATCCACGTGATCAGCATCCTACAGGCAAAGACCCGAAAGCTGCTGGCCGCACAGCCGGCGCAGCAGATGGACGCGACCGTCCGCAGCCTGGTACGCGAGCGGGCCGGCGACCGGTGTGAATACTGCGGCCTCCCGCAAACCTCCGCGTCTCTCGCCGTTTTCCACATGGAGCACATCGTCGCCCGCCAGCACAGCGGCAGCGACGACCCCGTGAATCTGGCGCTCGCATGCTAACACTGCAACCTGCACAAGGGGCCGAACCTGGCAGGCATCGACCCAGAGACCGGTAGCCTCGTCGCCTTATTCAACCCGCGCACCCAACGATGGAAAGACCAATACAAGCATTGGGGATCGTCGATCGTGGGGCGAACGCCTGCCGGCCGGACCACGGTCCTGGTGCTCGCCATGAACGCAGACGACTTGCAACAATTGCGTGTTGGGGTTGGCTGACGCATCATGTGCGATCCTCGAGCCTGATATAATATCCTCTATGGATCCTCGGAAGTGGCTGCCAACGACGCTCTCTGGGCTGAGGTGACGCCCTCGGGGCGAGAGTTAGAGCGGCAAGTACTTGCTCCCGTATTAGCGACTGTGCGGTCGCCGGATTACGGACCTTGGCGCCTGATATGAAATAGACGAATACGTCGCCGCGTTTGGCCCAATCGCAGGCTTGTTGTGAGATGATCTTAAGTTCGCCGGAGGTAAAGAACGTCTCCATTTCCTCGCGTGGCGCGGTTGCTTCATGCGGCACAGCACAGATCCTTCGATGCTGTCCATTTTATCTCCGCGCCGGATTGCGAGTGCGTCGGGCGATCATAGGGCGCTCCGTGTTTGGCGTCTCGAATCCTGTGAGGACCCAAGGCGCGCTAATATCCAGGCGGACTATCGCGGGATATTCTCGCGCCAGAACCTGGCACAGCTCACCCTTCTCCTCCATCGGTGCGTCCATGACTACTACTGCAAATCGGTGATTGGCCAGGGCCTCCAAAATCGGTTCAGGCAGGCGCTTTTCAGTCAGGTACACATCCGATAGCGCCATCAAATGGAAATGGCGCGAGGCGGTGATTGCGCCATGATCGATGTACAATACCTCCCCTTCGCGTTCCAATTCGCGGATTGCGTCGTGTGCTCGCGCTCCCGCTTCGCGTTGCCGGACGTTCGGCAATTGCTTGGCGGGGTTATAGGAGAACGCGGCAATTTGCGCCAGGCAGAGCGCGTATAGCGGCAAGCTTGCCATGGGCCGGCGCAATTCCAAACGTCCCGCAGCGACGCATGCCGGCATTCCGACAAATAGCAACCCCGGAATTAGCACATTATCGAACCCGCCCCAATGAACGCGGCCTAGGAAGCTGGCCAATATGGCGAATGCGGTCATTGCGGCCAAGACTAAGTCTCGCGGATCCGGACCGCTGTAATTCACCGAGGTTTTATTCCGCTCTCTTTTCGAACGCATATTAACCAATCGTGAAACGGCCATTATCGCCAGCATCGGCGCCATGAGCGGCAAATCCCTAATAAGGAATTGTGTTACGAGTTCCGGGAGAATGTGGCCGGCAGCCGGCACTTGAAAGACGTAATAACCGAACCAACCGCCCGTCTGCCGATTAAGTAAAGCGACCATTCCGCCGCTGATCGTGAATGCGACTACAGAAAAGGACCCTAACGATCTCCAGTCTCGCGCGAATGCCAGCGTAGTCGCGCCCGCTGCAAGGAAAAGCAGTCCGTGCTGCTTGGTAAGAGATGCCAGCGAAAAGCAAATCGCCGCTGCCGCGGCTCCGCCGGGACTGAAGCATATTCGCTTGGTGAGCCGGGTAGGGTCCGCCTCACCATAAGTAGATGCTTCACTGTCTGCAGGTCTTTCGGCATTACCGCGCGGCATGAGAAACGTCATTCCCATGAGCGTCAAGAAAATGAAAAGCATGTCCACCCGCTCGATGTCGTACCAGGCGCCTGCGATACGATACTCCGCCAGAAATAGGCCCGCCGCGATCAAGCCCCAGCGGCTGCCGAGGCGATTGGGACCGATCAGGCGTCGAACGCAAAGGTAGATCAGGGCTGCGGAGCCGAGCGTGGAAAAGATCGAAACCAGGCGCATTGCGGCAAATGAGACACCCCCGGCCAGGTGCATCATCCCTGCTGATACCCAGAAGTAGAGCGGCGGATAGAGGAAGGGAATCCAGTCGGGACCCGGCGGCGTGTATAGCGATTGTCCGGACAATACGCGCTCGCAACCGTCGCGCACCGAGCCTCCCATCCATTCCAGCTCATAGGGGTACGATACGCGGCTAAATGCGATTACTACCCACATTGCAGCCCAGAAAGCACTCATTCCCAGAACGCTTATGCGAAGGAGCCGCGTAATTCGCTCCACAGGGCGATTTGAAGGTCCGCTCGCAGCGGATGAGCGCGCGAACAACCATACTCCTAATAGGGTTGCGGTCAATACGGCCCAAATAACCCTTCCGGCCATGCTGGTGAGCATTTCACGCACGCGTGATCCGTCCTCCTAATGTCCTATTCAGCGGACCCAATATTGAGTTGAACCCGGGAGAAGATCGAAGCTTATGTCGATGCCGATCCGGCACTGCGCATTCTCAAATGCACCTCCATTATTGAGCGTGGAGCATTCCGAGAACTTGAGGAAAACTAAATCCTTGTGGATCGTTCTTGCGACCCGGCGGCCGGGCGACCTGCTCGTGGGACACAATACGGGAATCCGGGATAGAGTACTGCTGGCGCAAATGATGGATAATCGCGGCTACCGCTTTGTATTGAGGCTCGGTAAAGCGGTCATTGCCATCGTTGAGATTAACGATTTCGATGCCGACGCTGAAATCGTTCACGTTCTTACTTCCGGCCAGCTCTGATACGCCTGCATGCCAGGCACGAGCGGTGTCGTCCACCATCTGGACGATCGTGCCGTCCTTGCCGACCACATAGTGCGACGAGACTTGCGAGCCGCGGTTGAGGAAATGGTAGAGCGTCTTCTCAAGAGTTGGGATGACCGTTGCATGGACGACGACCGCGTTCACGCTTGCTCCCGGCGGGCGCAAGCCCTGGTTTGGCGAAGCGATCCAATTCACTCCGGGCATCCAGGCGACGGGCACAGCCTGCCATTCGACTCGCGCGCGATAGACCGCGCCGATTTCGCCTCCGGCCTGAATTTGTGCGCTGACGGCATCGGGACTTCGCGGCTGAACGGCCGCTCTTATAACCGCGGCTCCTGGATCGATGCGGTCGGCAGCCACCTTTTGATCGCCGTTCCGTATCTCCACGTCGAGCCAGCTCTCGGAGGCTGGTGAAGTGTTACCGCTCAGTACGACACGAAGGTTATACAGCCGTCCGGGTTCCAATCGAAGGAGACGCACAACTGCATCCCGACCCGCGGCCAATGTGAGCGTCTCGGCGTGGACCGGCGTTCCCACAGGTTCTTGCGATGCCATGTGTCTCGGCAACGCAACAACGAGGGATGCAAAGAATGCCGTAATGAGCAATCTCATGTGTCTGCTGAATCCAAGGCCGCAGAATTTACTTATAGTCTGCTTCCGATCGGCGGACCGTCAAGGGAATTATAGCGGTGGACATGCCGGGTGTCAACGGTTACAGATTCTCGATCTGTCCCGGCCAATGGAGTTCCTCCGGAAACGTCATTGACATCGTGTTACTCCACGGTCATAATTTGAATAATCAGGAATCCTGGTCAGTGTGAGATCCATGATTGCAAGCCGCAAACGAAAGGTGTATAAGTGAAATCTCCTATCGGATACTCTTGCTTCGCGGTGCTAATCGGGCAAAAATCAGATGCCCGGTACGGGTCCGTAGGGACATTGCAGCATGACGGATTTGCGGTATTTTGCAGCTACCTCGACTGTCATCAAGAATGACCCAATTTATCCAGAGGTCCTTGCAATGAACCGCAAGCCCCGAATCGTTGTTGTCGGCAGCAGTAATACAGACATGGTCGTCAAGACGGCTCGCATTCCCACGCCTGGCGAAACGGTGCTGGGCGGCGAATTCTTGATGACGGGCGGGGGGAAAGGCGCAAACCAGGCGGTAGCCGCGGCGCGATTGGGGGCTGAAGTAACGTTTGTGGCGAAAGTGGGAATGGACCTGTTCGGCGAGCAGGCGGTACATGAGATCCGCGCGGCCGGAGTAAATACGGAGTACGTGACCGGCGACCCTGAGACTCCCTCCGGCGTCGCGCTGATCTTTGTCGAGGAGAGTGGTCAGAACTCTATCGTAGTTGCGCCGGGCGCAAATGCAAGCCTCGCGCCGGCGGACGTGGAGGCCGCCCGCCCGGCGTTCGAACAAGCGGACGTCGTTGTCCTCCAACTCGAAGTGCCGATTTTGACCGTTGCGTACGCGATCCGCCTGGCGAAGGATCTCGGCAAGCGGGTGATTCTGAATCCCGCCCCGGCGACAGCCCTTCCGTCCGGATTTCTCAACGGCGTGGACGTTCTGACGCCGAACGAGATCGAGGCCGCGATGCTGCTCGGCGCTCCGCCGGGCGCCGATTTCCAACCGGCAGCGGCCGCGCGTGCCTTGCTGAAAGAAGGCGTCGGCGCTGTGGTTGTCACGGTCGGCGCTGAAGGAGCGATTATTGTGGAAGCGGAACGTAGCGACCGGATAGTCCGCGTAAAGAGCCATCCAGTCATACCTGTCGACACGACCGCCGCTGGAGATTGCTTCACCGGGGCGCTGGCGGTCGGGATGGCGGAGGGAATGCTCCTGGCAGAAGCAGCGGGGTTTGCCAATACCGCCGCGTCGGTATCCGTAACCCGCCTTGGAGCCCAAGCGTCCATGCCTTCACGGAATGACGTCGAGCAAGTCCTCTCGGAATTCGGCCATGCCTGAACGCGAGGATTACACGATTAGGGAATATCGCACCGCCGATCTTCCGCGCCTTCAGGAGATCACCTGTGAGACCTTCGGCCCGGTTTCGATCGACCGGAACATGGAAGAGTTGTTCGGCCCGTTCGGACAGGGCGGTTGGAAGGGCCGGAAGATAGCAGCGATCGCCGAGGACTGCCGAATTCAGCCGGATGGGACATTCGTCGCGGAGTCAGCCGACGGAGCCGTCGTGGGATATGTCACGACCCGCCTGAATGACGCAAGCCGGGTTGGGCTAATCCCGAACCTGGCGGTCGATGCGGCGCGACAGGGCCATGGGTTGGGCCGGGCGCTCTTGGAGCGGGCAATCGAATTCATGCGGGAGCGCGGGATG
>JBGPOG010000336.1:0-5360 GCA_041487935.1 Chthonomonadia bacterium
AGCCGCTTCTCCTCGTCCATCTCTTTGCCGCGCGAACCCGGCGCGCTCATTACCGCCACGGTGGATTTCCTTGCTTACAAAGTTAAGAAGCCACCCGGCGAAATGAAAGCCGGGCGCCACAGTATTATACCACTGCGGCGCCCGGCTCATTGAGCCGCTGCCGGGGTATTCGGTTAAGCGGGCTTGCGATACGGGAGATTTGCTGCTGAGGAGTCGGGAGGGGGTATAGGCGTGAGTCTGTCGACCTTCGGCTGAGAGCGGATCGATTGAATCCATTGGGTCGCATCTTAGCCGCGAGAGTCTGCTTTCCGCCCTACACCAGACCGCTATCGGGGCTTGGTGTAGACTTAGACCAAGTCCACGCAAACTACACTTGTAGCGTGGATGGCCTTTGGACTCGCAGCCGCAATTGCCTTGCCGCTCAACGCAGCCGTGTCATGCAAAAGTAATCTCCCGAGAATTGATGGGCCAGCGCAACGGTCGCTGGCCCATCAATTCGGATCAAGAGGCTAATGCCGCCAATTGGGCCAATAATCGTTGCTACTGCCGAACGTTATCTGGTTCGACGTCGCCATATCGATCCGAACGAACCCCCTGTCGTTACGGTAGACCAGAAGCGATCCGTCTGGCGACCAGGTTGGCGTATCGGCGCCTGCCGAACCGGCGACATATGAGAGCTGGCTGATGTCGACGGCGGTCGTTGGGACCGGCAAGATATACAAATAACTTACAGTCTTCCTTCCGGATACTACCGTATGGGAGAATGCCAGCAAGTCCGTGTTACTCCAGGCGGGGCCGCGGTAATCGTCAAGGGCGTTCGTAATTAAGGAGATTGGCTGGTTCGATCCCGTTGTACTAAAGGGGATGAGTTGTGAGCCGGATACGACCTGCTGCTTGACGAGGTTTCCGGAAAGGCTGTACGCAAGATTAGTACTTGTCGGATCCCAGCTCAGAAACGTCCCCATGGGAACGCCATCGGGAGGATCCGCCACATGCACTGGATCGACCCCCCCGGAACCGGCGAGCCACGGTATAGCGTACATTCCGTTTTCGACCGACTGATTCGCAAGGTCCCTGCGTGCCCTGAATGCCAGCCACTTCCCGTCGGGCGACCACACAGCGGGTCCCAAAGACAAGCGGAGCGCTCCAATTTCATTCTGAATGGACATGTTGACCGGCTCTGGCGTCCCCGAAGTGATATTGCCGGCAAGATCAATGTTTATGGGGACCGTCCACAACGGTTGAGCATTGGACATACTGGTTTCGTATGCAATTCGACCTTGGTAACCGGATGTGGACGGATCGAGGTCCGGCGACCAGCTTGGGGCGCAGATGCTTCCAACGTTTCCCTGGATCGACCAAAGCGTTTTCCGGCTGGAACCGTCGGCATTCATTACCACCAAATCTATTATGACTGGCTGGCTCCCTTTAGGCTGCCTCCTCGAGGCGCAAGCAATAACCGGACCTTGCTGTGTTTGCGCGAGGCAAGGCAATCCAGCAGCGATTGCGGAGATTATGACGAGTAGGCTCAAAGTGGATGCAAACTTAATGCGCATGTGAATTCCTCTTTCATTTACTCCTGTTTAGTGTCAGTAACGCGGAATCTGCGGGAATCCCGCGACGTTAGTTTGGATCATTCGATTCTGCGGATTCCACGCGCTTCACACCCTCCTGGGCTTCACGATCGTTAGGGGTAATTTCGAGTGCTCTTCGATATGCTGTCAACGCTTCCTCCGACCTGCCAGTCTTTTCGAGAACGTATCCAAGGTTCTTCCACCGGAGGCTGCTGGCGTATGAATCGATGGCAATCGCCTCTCTCAGCGCCTTTTCGGCCTGATCCAATTCGTTGCGCCTTACCCTAACTACACCCAGCGTACCTAAGGCCTGCCCTCGCAACCTCGGGATAGAAGCAACTTTCACACTGTCTTCGGCTACGGCAAGCGCCTCATCAAGCCGTGAGTGGCGCGACAAGAAGAACGCCAATTGGGTCAATGGCATGGACCTTTCTCCTGCGTGGTCCACAGCCTTTCGAAAGGTGCTCTCGGCATCGTTGAGTCGTCCCAGGCGTTCGTACATGCCGGCGAGAGTATAGTAGTTCTGTTCGTCTGGAGGATTGAGTTCGATGGCCTTCAGAAAGAAGGTTTCCGCTTCTGAGGGTTTCTGTTGGGCAGCTAGTGACATAGCGATGCTGCGCAAATAGAGTGAATTGCGAGGCTTGAGCTTAAGCGCCTCTCGGGCGCTTTCTTCCGCCTCCGCGAATCGCTGGGCCCCGTACAATACTGCCGAAAGATCGAAGTGGAAGTCAGCGGATTTCGGCTGGAGCTTTAGGGCCCTGCGGACGTATGACTCCCCTTCAGCGAATTTCCCGATCTTCCCCAATATGGCGCCGAGATTGCTATTCCCGGGCGGGAAATCCGGATCGATCGCGAGAGCGTCGCGAAGACACCTTTCCGCCTCCGGCAATCGGTTCATCGAATTGAGGACCAATCCGAGGACGTTTAACGACGTCGGCTTGTCTTGGCCAAGTTCGACGGCCTTATGGGCGACCAACTCTGCCTCGGTAAGATTGTTCGCCGCAATCAACACCTGGGAAAGTGCATCATATGCGGGCGCGAATTTCGGCTCCATGCGGATAGATAATCGAGCGCTCTTTTCTGCCAGGTCGAGCTTTCCCATCAGTCGATAGAACTGCGCTAGATTTGCATGAAGTACAAAGTCCTCCGGCTCGAGCTGAATTGCGATAAGCGTGGCGGCGGCGGCCTGTTCCAAACGGCCCTGATCCGCAAGCGCAGTGGCCAATCCGGAGAGAAAATGAGGCTGTCGAGCGGTTAGCTCGAGCGACTTTAAGTAAAGCGATTCGCTTCGCGCGTTGTCGCCATCATAACGGTGTATCCAAGCCGCTTCAGAAAATCCCCAGGCGGAATTTGGTCCTTCAGCCATTGCCCGCTCCGCTGCGCGCAACGCTTCGCCATATCTGCCAGCTACGCGCAAGACCTTCGCTCGCCTGGCCCAGGCAAGCTCTTCATTTGGATAGACCCGCAGCCACCGGTCTGTAACGCTTAGAGCATCTCCGATACGTACCAGCCTATCGGCATATTCGTCCGTCAACCGGATATAGGGAACTACCCAGCGCGGCGCCAGCTTAATTGCGATTTCAAACTCTTCCGCGGCGCGCTCGGAGTTACCAAAGTCGGACAGGGCTATGGCAAGATTGGTCCGGTAGAGCGATACTCGTGGGCGGAGACGAACCGCTTTACTGAGTGCCCGGATCGCTTCCGCAAACTTGCCATCGTAATTGAACAGGATCCCCTGGTTGTTCAGCGCGGCGGCGCCGCCGGTTCGTTGAACTGCATCGGCAAGTGCAGCCCCAGCGCGAGGCAGATCCCCGTTGAGCATAAGCTGCGTTGCCGCATTTACTATGCGGCGCTCCCGCCCGGTTAGCCTGGGCGCCGGCGACTCGGCATCCACGGTGGTCCGTAACACGACCGTTCGAACTGCCGCGCCACGGCTGAAGGTGATGGACAGCGCGCCGGGCGAATTCCTACGGATCGCCAGTCCAGCCATGTCCGCGGTAGCCACGCTGCCCCCTGCGATTTGGCGGACGATATCCCCGGGTTGAATGCCCGCTCGTTGGGCAGGCGAGTTGGGGTCAACTTCGAGAACGCGAACGACGGTTTCGACCTTACCTCCTCCAATAGGGGATTCCCATGGATGGGGATTCTCAGGTGCGAACTGGTCGTGCAGGATCAGCCCGGTGTAACCAGGATCCCAAACCAGGCGAGCGGCAAATTCCGAAAGAACCGGCCTAGAGGAGTGTATTACGCCTGCTTCCCTCGATGAGCGAATGTAACGGATTCTCTTCGGCGTGGTCGGCGCGGCGTCGATCCGCGCAGCGGATTCCGTCATGCCCGTACACTCTACATGGCCGTGTTCGTTGTAAAACTCCACGCGTCCGTTCTTGACCGATAGCGCGGTCTCGATCGGAGCAGCGCCCTGGCTTGTTCCACCGAAGCGCCGCCGGACTTTAAGCGAAAACTCGGTGCCGAGGACCTTTGCCGCGGCGGCCGGCGTCCGGATTACGAACGGATTGGACGGAGACTGTGGCGCCACCTTTGCGGACACGGTACCCATCTTGATGGCGGCAACGTGAACCGGCCCGGCTGATACGCCGCCCTTGCCTGTTCGATCCAAACGCGCTTGCCTGGCGGACACGGGTTTCGCCGTGGGGATCTCCAAGGAGGTGTTGAAGCCAAGCTGCAGGGTGGTCCCGTCCGCAAGACGGAGAGTTGCCTGGTCCGCATCTCCGGTTTCGATCGTACTGCCTGGATATACGGCTGATCCTCGACGTGCTGCACGGGCAACGGACTCACCCTGGAACGTGCAGTGGGGTTGTCCGATGACTTCGGTGAGTTTTCCGACTTCATTGCGATGCGGGATTGCAGCCAAACCTCCCTGAACGGAAATCTCGGGACCTGGTCCGTGTGACGAATCACGGGCCACCTGTTTCCGTCGCAGCGGCGGTTTGGCACCCTGCGCGAGCTTCGTATCCTGGTTCGGCAACTCTGGAGCTACGCGGCGTTCAGGCTGCCGCGGCTTATGAGGCGAGTTTTGATTATGCGGCGCCGGAACGTTTGCCAGCATGTCCTTCGATCCGCGCCGGCTGCTCCACAGCACGAAGATTGCAGCCACGACGACAACGGCAGCAGTGGCAAACGCCAGCATGCGCTTTCGCGGAACGCGGCTGCCCTGTTGCCCAGCAATCCATAGCCTGTAACCGCGCAGGAACCCATTTCGCGAGGGTAAGGTTTCTGCCTCTTGCCTTATTCGAGCCGCCTCCAGCAGCGCTTCGAGCGCGACGACCTTTGCTTGCTCCGATAGATCTGCCTGGGATGAGGCGTATCGGGCCCGGAGCAGCTCAGCCAACAGGTCGTCGACGCGTTGGTCGCGTTCCTCCGGTGCAAAGTCCTCGTCCCGGAGAATCCGCGTTGCTTCGCGCAGCAGGGCATCGATATTCGGGTCTTGCATCCTGTCAGCTCCCATTTAGGGCCGGTCCAAAATGGCTTCGCGCACTCGGCGCTTAGCCCGCGTGAGGAGACTCTCGATCGCTTTTTCGGTACGGTTCATCAGTCCGCCAATTTCCCGAACGGACATCTCCTCAACGTATCTGCACAGAAGAACCTCCCGTTCGTCATCTCCAAGCAAGGACATCAGCCGGTCCATCAACGCTGCGCCGGCCATACGCTCCACTACCAGATCCAGATTCTGGGAAGGGTCGGGCACTTCGGACTTTGTGTCCAGCACCTCCGCCAAGGAGGTAATGCGGTCACGGGGCACGCGCTTATCGCGATCGTGGCGGCGAT
>JBGPOG010000337.1:0-5359 GCA_041487935.1 Chthonomonadia bacterium
CTTTGCTTTGCAACATCGTTCCGCTCCTAAACAACTGCCTATAGTGCCCGCGCAGGCGGGCACTGTGCCGTTCGCCAGCGCAGGCGTTCAGCCCTGCATTCGAAGCGCTCGCGTTATTGCCTCCACATCATAGACACACCCTCCCCACGTCCCGCCCCCAACCGCCTGCAGCGCCGCCCACAGGCGCGTGTCTTCGGGAAGGTCCGTATCGGGCGCCAGGTCCGGACGTGGCGCGCGCTCGGCCAATACTTTGGCGCCCGCCTCAGCGCCAAAGATCTCGCTGCAATTCCCAACGAGATTGACAGTTCCCTCCAGCCGGTTTCGGTCGATCACAATCTCGATTATGTCGCCGTCCACGAGCTTCCCAACGGGGCCGCCCGCGAGAGCTTCCGGTCCCACGTGTCCAATGCAAGCTCCGGTCGAGACGCCCGAAAACCGCGCGTCGGTAATGACTGCCACTTGCTTTCCCCAAGGCAGGAACTTCAAGGCGGAAGTGATCTGGTAGATCTCTTCCATCCCGGCTCCCATGGGACCACGGCAGATGAGGACTAGGATGTCGCCGGGAATGAGAGTGGAGTGGTGGAGTGGTGGAGTGCTGGAGTGCTGGAGAGTTGGGAGTTTGGGTGTTTGGGTGTTTGGGTGTTCGGGTGTGGCTTCTGACGTGCTTCCGGTCTTCGTGTCTTTGTGTTTAGAGTTTTTTATTGCTGCGATTGCGGCTTTCTCTGTGGTGAATACTCTCGCCAGGCCGGTCTTGCGGTAAATGTTATCCGCGTCAACCACGCTCGGGTCGATGGACGTGCTCTTAATGACCGAGCCTTCAGGCGCCAGATTGCCGGTTGGGAAGCAGACTGTGCTTGTCAGGCCCCGGGATCTGGCGCTCTCGGGCGTGAGAACCACATCGTCCGGATCGACGCCATCTTGCTCCAATAGGCGCGCGCGAAGCTTCGTTCGCCGCTCGGACGCTTCCCATTCGTCCAGATTCTCGCCAACTGTCTTGCCGCTTGCTGTGAGCGCGGCCAGATCAAGCAGCCCAAGCAGGCGCAGGTGAAGCATAACTTCCGGCACGCCTCCCGCGAGGAAGAATCTGATGGTCGGGTGGTTCGCGGGCCCGTTCGGAAGCACATCTACAATCCTTGGGACCGACCGATTCACCTCCTGCCAATCATTCACTGCCGGTCGTCGCAGCTTGGCCGAATGAGCGATGGCCGGCAGGTGGAGCAGCAGATTTGTGGAACCGCCGACTGCTGCGTGGACCATCATTGCATTGCGAACTGCGCCGTCGGTGATGATGTCCTTTGTCCGAATTCCTCTTGTTTCCAATTCCACGAGCGCTCGCGCGGACCGGTTGGCGTTGTCCAGCCAGATCGCCTGCCCTGAAGGCGCGAGCGCGCTGTGCGGCAGCGAAAGTCCCAGCGCCTCGCAGACGACCTGTGCGGTAGCAGCCGTCCCAAGGAATTGACATCCGCCTCCGGGCGTGGCGCAGGCCCGGCACCCCAGTTCAGCCGCTTCCTTCAGTGTTATCAGTCCATGCGCGAATCGCGCCCCCGCGGTCTGGATGGCGCCGGCATCCTCTCCTTCATCCGGCGGCAGGGTCACGCCGCCGGGTACCAGCGCGCACGATAAATCGCGCATCGCGGCCAGCGCAATCATCATGGCCGGCAGCCCCTTGTCGCACGTTGCAACGCCCAGTACCCCACGCCTATTGGGCAATGAGCGGATCAGCCGGCGGAAGACCATCGCCGCGTCGTTCCGGTACGCAAGCGAGTCCATCATCGCGGTGGTACCCTGGGACCTGCCATCGCACGGATCGGAGCAAAACGCTGCGAATGGAATTCCGCCGAGCGCGGTAATTTCCTTCGCGGCTGCTTCCATGAGCAGGCCGACCTCCCAGTGGCCGGTGTGGTATCCGAGGGCGATTGGCGAGCCATCCGCCGCCCGAATGCCGCCTTGCGTGCCGAGGATGAGAAACTCCTTGCGATCGAGCTTGCGGGGATCCCAACCCATGCCTGCGTTCTGGCTGAGGGCAAAGACATCGCCACTCGGGCGATGGAGCAGCATGTCCGGGGTCAGGGGAAGCGCGCCCTGAGGGCCGGGGGCGCGGGTTTGGACTGAATAAAGATCGTTTTCTTGCTCAGGCGTCAACGGCACGGACCTCACGAGGATTTGATTACTGCGTGACGATTCGCCAAGCCGGAGGAGATTACCTGTGTCGCGAGAATCCGTGTTTGAGTTCTATAGATTATTGTAGCGAACGATCTCACTTCATACACCGCGCGTGTGTTCTTGCGTGTGAGCTATAATAGCAAAACGAGCGGCGAAGATCGGATCGAAAGTCGATGAACAGCTTTTTTGGAATCACATTCCAGTCCAATTCAACGTGGGGGCTAACGCTTTCGCTCTTGCTGGCGGTTTTGCTCGGGGGACTGATCGGCCTCGAACGTGAGCTTCACGGGCATCCCGCCGGTCTTCGCACACACATCCTCGTCTGCGTGGGGTCGACCCTGATTACGATCGTTTCGGTTTATAGCGCTCACCTGAACGGCGCCAATGTAGACCCGACCCGGATCTCGGCGCAGATAGTCACCGGTATCGGATTCCTCGGCGCGGGAGCAATCATTCGAGAGGGAGGCTCAATCCGGGGCCTGACGACCGCTGCGAGCCTTTGGGCCACGGCTGCAATCGGTCTTGCGGTTGGCACATCCCCATACCTCGGCGGGTTGGCAGTAATTGCGACCGCGATTGTCCTGTTTACCCTCTGGTCACTGAACAAGGTTGAGGATTGGATCGAGTTCTCCATTCACCGGATTTGCCTTCTCATTGTGACGGTCAACGCGACTGAAGGATCTGCGGCGGCGGTCCTATCGAGGATATCATCTCAGAACCTGGAAGTCCGAAGCATAGACTACGAACCCGGCCCTAATAAAGACGTACGACAGATGATTATGAGGGTTAAGGTTCCGATTAATTTCGACCGCAATGCGTTCCTTGCGGAGATGGGAAATGAGCCGGCCGTGGTTTCGGTGAATTTGCGATAGATCCTGACTAAGAAGTATCGGGTTGGCAAACACTGGATAAGGGGTGGTAAGACTTGAGCCAGCCGAACCATGTTGGCTGTGACACGTATCGGGTTGGCAAACACTGGATAAGGGGTGGTAGGGGTGAAGCATTCGCTCGATCAGTTCGCGTGGTAAGTGGGAATTGTGCGCGAATGCTTCACCCCTACTTTCAATTATTGGGAACACTTACCAATAGTCAACCTATGCTATCGATCCTTTCTCGACCTGCCCGGACACAACGGAAGTAATTCGTACAGGACCGCAACTAATCGATCACTCTAGTGGCGAGCGTATCGAATCACCGCCGCATCCCGCCCGCGTCTAGATTCTTGATGGCCTCCAGGTCCTCCCGTTTATCGATATCCGTCGCGATCTCGGGATACGAACTGATCAGCGCCCTCGCTTGCCCACCGAGAAGACGTGACACGGCGCTTTCCAGATGCTCGATTGCGATTACGTTCCGCCAGCCCGTCAGGCTGAGCGCAAATCGAGCTACCGTTCCAAGGCCGAGCATAATCGCCAGCCGCAGGGGGCTCTTGCGGGCCGCGTATGCCCGCGTTATCCGGTCGCGGTGCGAGAGCAGAAACTCAGGACGAGCCAAAATCACGTTGCCACCGGTGAACTCGCCGTCTCTTATCTTGGCTGCCGTTCGCTTGATGCCGGGAAACCGTTCATAACACCTGGCGACAGGCACTACTGGATAGACGATATCCGCATTCAACTCGGAGCCGCGCTCTACCAGGTCGACAATGGACTCTCTCGTCAGAAACGGGATGTCTGAGGTCGAAACAAGCACAAAGGGACTATCCCTGAACTCTTCGCATCCCGCGAACAGGTTCTCGACGAAACCTCCGGAATCGTCCAGCCTTCGGTAGCTCGGACTGTCTCCAACATTCCCGACCACGCAAATCCCGGGAGAACCGGCAGACCTAAGCGCGTCAACGACGTGGGAAAGCATGGTCTTGCCCGAAACTTGAATGAGGGCGCGGTTCTCTACGCCCGTGGCCACTATCATATCCGGTTTCGACTTGCCGCCTGCCAATACAATCGACGGAACTTTTGAAACATCGACCGCAGTCATTCGGACTGGCCTTTGTGCCGCAATGATTCCGCACGCGTAATCGATCTGCAAACGTAGACGTTCCGGTATTTGAGCCGAATCAATCTCGCTATTTCCTCCGCTTCTTTGTGGCTGTACGCCACTCCGAATACAGCCGACCCGCTTCCGCACAGCCTGGAATTGCGCGCGCGCGCCATGTGGAAGTCATCGTGCAGCAGCGCAATGGCTGAGCGCCCGGCAAATACAACCTGCTCGAAGTCGTTCGTCATTCGGGCATAAATCCGCTCGACACAGCCTTCGCGGAGGACCTCTTCCATGCTCCGGGTCGCGCGGTTCGACATGCGGTCTGGGATTGCGTCCAGGGCATCGAACGCCCACTTGGTCGAAACCCCTTCTTCCGGCTTTACCACAACCAGCCAGAGCGTTGGACCATCCTGCAGGGCTGTCATCGACTCTCCGCGCCCTCGAACGGAAACCGTCCCGCCAACCAGGAAGAACGGCACGTCCGATCCCAGTCCCGCGCCGAGCTCCAATAGCTTTTCATCGCTCAGAGCAAGTTCGAGCAGCTTGTTTACGCCAATCAACGTGTAAGCCGCATTCGAGCTGCCGCCGCCCAAGCCAGCCTGGGAGGGAATCCGCTTGTCCAGGCGTATCCGCAAGCCTGCGGAGCGTCCCACGGCGCGCATCGCCGCGTCCGCCGCCCGAAACGCCAGGTTCGTGTGGTCCGTAGGTATCCCGGGAACATCGCATTCGATTCGGATACCCGGCGCTACCTCGCGCTCGATCTCGATGATATCCGCCAGAGAAATCGTCTGCATCACGCTGGCGAGATTGTGGTACCCGTCTGCCCGGAGACTGAGAACGTCGAGCGTATAATTAACTTTCGCGTATGAGGGTAATGCCAGTTTATCCATCAAATACGGTTTCTCCGTTCGCTCATATAGTTGGCGAATCTGGGCCGCAAATCCTGTCATGCGAGGCTGCACGAATGCCTTGCCAATTAGATTTACGTACCGTGCGCGACGTAACAGTTCACAATTAGTGGAAGCGTGTGACCCGAGAGGTAGGGGCGAATAATTCGAGCGTTCAGCCGTATAGTGCAACCAAATCATTGCGCGAATTATTCGCCCTTACGCGACAACTCTGGACGGTTTCGGCAAAATGTTCATCTGGCCGTTCGGCGCGAATTGAGTATAATGAATTGTCCCGAAATCTAGTGCAGTGTCTCCGACTCGTCCTTACA
>JBGPOG010000338.1:0-5358 GCA_041487935.1 Chthonomonadia bacterium
AAAGGTAGGATTTCGTAACCTTCAAGTACTACCTGGTGTAACTTGTGAACGACAGCAAAACTTCGCGGTCTCCTCCTTTCAGGGTTCGGTTGCCTAGAAGTGGAAAGTGGCATTTCCCAGAAAACATGCTAGGCACCCGGCCCGGCTGACTAAATCTGGCGAGGCATGGTGAATTATCTCATTAAACTTGAATTGTGTCAATCATAAATAGTTACACAGTCAGGACTCTTTTAGTGGAATCGGCCCAAACACCGGCGCCGCATGGTCCCTTTGGTCGGCAAGATTGCAGTAGGGGTCGTGTCCAAAGCCGTACCAGAGATGAGCGCCCCGAGGGGGCGGGCTGGTGAGGTGAATGACGGCAACTGAGGGGTTGGCCCTGTCAACCGTTACGTCGAAAATGAGGTCCAGCTTTTCTCCGCGCCTGTTCCGGATGGAAAATCCATTGATCCTGGTGTCGTTCAACAGCCGGCCGCTCACGTTGCCGAATGCCACCCGAATCCGTTCTGACTCCTTTTGGACCGAAATCAGGCGAAGACTCGATGATAAACGGTCTCCGTAAACAGACGAATGAGCCACGCTCGCAAGCCGCCTTCCCAGCCGTTTCAAGCCCTGAGTGCCGACGTGGATTCCGTCGTCCAGCTCCAGATCGACTGCTGCAACGACTTCGACGCCTGGTTGAACCGCAAATTCGCGCTGGATCTCCTGGATGGCATTCCAATTCGGGGGATATTCCCTGGCAGGCGCCGCGATCTGGCGGCCGATCTGGACCATCAAGAACGGCAGGTTCGGATTGCCAAAGTCGCGTCTCAGCGCGCCGATCAACTGCTCCAATCTCGAACGGTATTGCTTGGCCGCGCCATCGCGCGCATCGGTCTCGCCCTGATACCACAGGACGCCCCGGACGCGCCCGCCCGCCAGCCCAAACCGGCGAAACATAGATCCGTAGAGTGACCGACCGCCGTGGTCCCGAAGCGCGGGGTCCCATTGAGATATCGATGTTCCACCGTGCGCGCAGGGAATGATGCCGATGGGCGCCCCGGTCCGCTTAACCAATTCCGAGGCGAACGGCAAGCCCAAGCCGGCGCCCTGCGTTCGCGCTGCGTGAGCGCTGTTAGAATTTCGTAGCTTGAGCGGCTCGCTCTGGCCGGTGTGGACCGGATCCGGAGAATCGCAGAGCCAGTGCAGCGGCTCCTCCGCCTGCAGCCACCGGTCCGCCATATCTAAACAGTGCACGAGCGGGTTCGGCTTCTCAATGATGGTGGGGTCGGTCAGATCGCCCTTACCCTCCATATTCGATTGGCCGGCCAAAATCCACAAATCGCCGGCCAGAATCTCTTTGACGCGAGTCGAATCACGTGCGCTTCCGGCAGGGCGTAGTTCGATGACGTATGGCCCCCCTGCCGGGATGCGTTCGAGCGCTGCCGACCATTTGCCGTCCGACGCCTCGCCCACCGTCTTCCAATCCCAGTCCTCTATCGAGAACGCCCGGAAAAGCACGCGCGCTTCGACCGCTCCGGATTCGCCCTCCGTGCAGGTCCCCGCAAGGGTTGCCGATGCCAGGCCGCGATCGTTTTGTTGTAGCACCTGGAATGGCGCGAGGCCAGAGGACAATTCAAGCATTCGAGACCTTTTGATGGAACGAATTGGCGTTTTTGAGTACCGACGGGACGTTCGTTCGATTTTGGGCGCAGGTCTTCCTGCCGCTCCCGTTGACGTTGGGTTCGCGGGCTGTCATAATTCGTGCAGCATGTCACCCGCATTCGCACCGGAGGAACGCCACTTTGGAAATCCAGACCATCAAAGTAGAACGCATTGTCGAGGATCCCGATCAGCCGCGCAAAGATCATAACGAAGAGAACCGGCAGGGACTTGCGGACAGCATCCGCCAGCACGGGCTTCTCAACCCGATCACAGTCGTGCCGCTTCCCAACGTAAACATGTTCAAAATCGTTACCGGCGAGCGGCGCTGGCGAGCCGCTCAATCGATCGGACTCGAGTCAATACCGTGCATCGTGAAGGAGCTTGTCAGAGAGGATGTGCTCACCGAGCAACTCATCGAGAATCTTCAGCGCGAAGACCTCCAGCCGCTCGAAAAGGCGCGGGCTATCGAGTACGTCAAGGCCGATCTGGGCGCGACGAACCGGGAGGTGGGACATCGCCTGGGTCTCTCTGAGCGCGCCGTCGGTTATCTGCTCGACCTGCTGGATCTTCCTGAACCGATTGCAAAAGAGGTTATCTCCAGCCCTAACCGCCCTGCCGGGGGCCAGCTCACCGAGAAGCACGCTAGGTTCTTGAAGCAACTCAACGACCAGCCGGATTTGCAATCGGCCGTTGTCGGCAAGATCCGCGACGGGAAGTTCAATTCCGATCAGACCGGCAATCTGGTGAAAGCGCTCAAAAAGCGGCCGGACCGCACGGACGAGATTCTCTCATCGAGCGCGGATCACCTCGTTCAGTTCTTCAGGGAAATCGAGCCTGCGGAAGCCGTCGCCGAAACGCTGGACAGCGGGCCTGCGCGCCTTAATCCGCAAGCCCAGGCGATCTTAAACTTTCTCCCGGCATTGAGTGCAATCCGCCCGGACGAGCTAAAGCAGCCGGAAGTGCGCCAGTTGGAAGACGCGCTCACGTCGCTCAAGCTTACGGTCGATGGTCTCTTGAGAGAGTGCCGTTTGGAATTGGGAGAAAAAGTGTAAGCGGTCGTTCAACCGCAGAGGACGCAGAGGAAGTCAAAATCAATTGAGCTAATTGCAAGAGTCTCGAATCCTATCCATCCGCATGTGAGTAACAGTCGCGAATTCGTCCTTCCCGAGGTCGTTATCGGGAATCCAGTTTCAAAGGTCCTGGATTCCCGATAAATGCATGCGGGAATGACGTTTCTTCCATCTCGCCGAAATACTCTTGCAATTACCTCAATTAACTGCGGAATGACCTTCTGCCTCGACATCCGCGTTTCTCTGCGTCCCCTGCGGTTAGACTTTTAGCGCCAATACCGGAGACGTAAAAAAGGACGGCCGGGAAAGGAGAGCAAAGCCGGCCGCCCAAGGAAGGAAGGTGAACTCGAATCAAAGATTATTATCGGGCGTTCCCGGCAGTTCTTTAGGTCTATTTGCCTGGTGGCTGTCCCGGCGCCGCTTTTCGGCGGAATGGTATAATCGTCCTCATGGCACGGATCATGGCTTTGGATGTCGGAGAGAAGACGATCGGCGTGGCGATTAGCGACGAAACGGAGACTTTCGCCTTTCCGGACAAGACGATCCTTCGCCAGGAGGGCCGCCGCAGAGACATGGCCGCGCTCCGTAAACTTGTGGAAGAGCGTGGGATAGCAGGAATTGTGGTTGGAATTCCCATTAATATGAATGGCACTCGCGGCCCGCAGGCGGAAATGGCAGAAGGATTCGTTGAAACCCTCCGGCGCCACGTTCGCGTTCCCGTCGAAACCCAGGATGAGCGGCTGAGTACCAGCGAAGCGGAGAAGATGCTCATCGCGGCGGACCGGCGGCGCGACGAGCGCAGGCAAATCATCGACTCGGTGGCCGCGAGCGTGATCCTGCAGGCTTACATGGATCGTAAGCGCTCTCTCGCTGGGAGCAGCGACCGTTGAATCGCGCGCGACGTTACGCCATTGGTTGCCCGTTGCTGCCCTTGCTGGCGCTGGCCGGCGGAGGCTTCTGGGTCGCGAGCCAGCTCCGTCCGGTTTCTCCTTCCAGGCAGTCGGTCAAAATCTCCGTTAGGCCCGGGACAGGCGCCGCAAAGATCGCGAAAGATCTCAAAGCCAACGGCCTCATCCGCAACGAGCGCATTTTCCTCTGGTATGCAGGGCAACACGGCGACCTGGCAAAGCTGAAGGCAGGCGATTACCGGCTGTCGCCAAACATGTCGTCCTCGCAAATCATCGAGCAGCTAAAGCGTGGAGGCAGTGATTCGGGTGAGATTGCGGTCACCATTCCGGAAGGATTTACCGTCGCTCAAATCGCGGAGACGTTGAAGGAGAAGCGCATCATCCGCGACGCGAATTCGTTTACTAAGCTGGCGAAGGGCTCGGATTCCGCCTTCGACGCGCCTTTTGAGTTGCCGGCAAGCGGGCTGGAGGGATTTCTCTATCCCGATACCTACCGATTTCTGCCGAATTCGCGGCCTGAGAAGGTGGCCCAAGTGCTGGTAGATACGTTCGTTTCTCAGTTCTACCGCCCGCATGAAGGTGATATTAGGAGAAGCGGCCACACCGTTCAGGAGATCGTAACTATCGCCTCGCTGATCGAGCGTGAAGCCGAGGTCCCCCAGGATCGACCCCGGATCGCGGGAGTCATCGAAAACCGCCTCAAGAAGGGAATGCGCCTGGAGATCGACGCGACAGTCCTCTACGCGCTCGGACATCATAAGAATCGCGTTCTGAATAAGGAATTGCAGGTTAACTCGCCGTACAATACTTATCGGCACGCAGGACTTCCGCCGGGCGCCATCGCGAACCCCGGGAAAGCCTGCCTGGAAGCGGCGCTTGCTCCGGAGAAGCACGGTTATCTATTCTACGTGGCATCCCCGGATGGGTCCCACGTGTTCACGACCTCGGAGGCCGATCACCTCAAGGCGGTTGCCAGGATGCGCACCCTCCGTGGGCGGGACTCAGCAGGGCGAAACGGTTAGCATGGCAATTCCGATGAGCGTGTCAAGTCCACTCCGGGGACTAATGGTCCTTTGCCCTCGAAGATTCTGCCATTCCGGCGTAACCGAAATCGGCATCGACGAGTTAAAGGCTAACGGGATAGAAGCCGTTCTCCTGGATCTCGACAACACGTTGGTATCCTGGCAAGGGCACGACGTCGCAGATAGCATCCGAGACTGGATCTGCGCGCTGAAATCGGCCGGGATGAAGCTCTGCCTCGTCTCGAACACGCGTTTCGGGAAACGACTTCGCTCGCTTTCGAAGGAACTGGATATTCCATACGTCCGGCGGGCGTGGAAACCAAGAAAGAGCGGATTTCTGGCCGCAATGAAGGAGCTTGGCTCGGATCCGTCGAAAACAGTGATGATCGGCGATCAAATGTTCACGGACGTGCTCGGGGGAAACCGTCTCGGAATATACACGATCATGGTCAAGCCATTGGCAAGGCGCGAGTTTCTCGGAACCAAAGTAAGCCGAATGGCCGAGAGAGCCTTGCTGGCCTGGTTCAAAAAGCGCGGGCACCTTTAAAAGCGTGATGAAAAACACCAGGCCGATCCGCTGGCGGTTGAAACCGCGCCTTCCAAGTACACGAAGTGCCCCTCCGGGCACTGAGACGATAGTCGGCGGAGGCCGACTTTGTGCCTTTCAGAGCCGCGAATTCATTCGCCAGGCGCTCAAGATGGTTTTTCATCACGCTT
>JBGPOG010000339.1:0-5338 GCA_041487935.1 Chthonomonadia bacterium
CAACATCGATGCGTTGATGACCACCGACCTGCTGGGGGTGATCTCTGACGTAAACCAGCAGATGGAAGCTCTGACCGGCTACACCCGCGACGATCTTATCGGGACGCCGTTCAAACAGTATTTCACCGACCCGGTCCGGGCCGAGGAAGGCATCCGCCAGGTTCTGCAGGGCGGGAAGGTCACCAATTACGAGCTCACTGCGCTCTCCAAAGAGGGTCAGCAAACCGTGGTTTCCTACAACGCGGCCACCCTCTATGACAGAGACGGCAAGCTGCAGGGCGTGTTCGCAGCCGCGCGCGACGTGACGGAGCGCAAGCATTTCGAAGTGACGTTACAAAAGACCAATGTCGAGCTCGAAAGCGCCAACTTCGCCAAGGACCGGTTCCTCGCGAGCATGTCCCACGAGCTGCGGACGCCGCTCAATGCCATCATCGGGTTCACCGGCACCCTGCTTATGAAGCTGGCCGGACCGCTGACCGCCGATCAAGTGAAGCAGCTCACCACGGTCAAAGGTAGCGCCCGTCATTTGCTCTCGCTGATCAACGATCTCCTCGATCTCGCAAAGATCGAATCCGGCAAAGTCGAGATCAACCTGGAACCGATTCCGTGCGGGAATGTCATGAAGGAGATCGGCACGACCCTCGTGCCGCTAGCTGAAGCAAAGGGGCTAACCTTGAAGGTTACACTGCCCAAAAAGGAGCTCCTGGTGCAGGCGGACCGCCGCGCCCTGAGCCAGATTCTTCTGAACCTGGCCAACAACGCAATCAAATTCACCGACGATGGCGAAGTGCGCCTCGAAGTGAACAGGAAACTCAAGGATGGGAAAGCGGTCACCGAATTCCGCGTGACGGATACGGGGATCGGCATTCGCGAGCAAGATCAGGCCCGCCTCTTCCAGGCGTTTACGCAGGTCAACGGAGCAGGGCGAGGTGAGAAGGAAGGCACCGGCCTGGGCCTCCACCTCAGCCAGAAGCTGGCGGGGCTGGTAGGCGGGACAATCTCCTGCCGGAGCGAGTTTGGGAAGGGAAGCACGTTTATACTGACGATATCGGAAAACTAGTAAGCCGGTGTGTTGGTGAACGACAGATCAACGGACGGGAGAATGATTTGAAGGATATGGTACCGAGGCAGGATGAGATGTGGTTCCGCGCGCTGGTGGAATCGGCTCCCGATGCGATGGTCATCGTGAATAAGGCCGGAACGATTCTGCTGGCCAATCGGCAGGCCGAAAACATGTTTCTGTACGGCACGAATGAACTGATCGGGCGACCGGTCGAGATGCTGATGCCGGAGCGATTCCGCAGCCGGCATTCGGGTCAGCGCACAGGCTATCATCATACACCGCGGGTACGGCCCATGGGCGCCGGCTTCGAATTCTCCGGCATCCGCAAAGACGGCAGCGAGTTCCCGATCGACATCAGTCTCAGTCCCCTTGAAACGGATGATGGCCTGCTGACAACGGCGGCGATACGCGACGTCACCGAGCGGAAGCGTTTTGAACGGGAGCTCCAAGCGGCAAACGTCGAGCTGGAAAAGGCCCTGGCGGCAAAGGATCGGTTCTTGAGGAGTCTGTCCCATGAATTGAGAACTCCGCTCAACGCGATTATCGGGTTCACCGGCACCATGTTAATGCGGCTTGCCGGGCCGCTAACCAACGATCAGGAGAAGCAGCTAGGCACCATCAAGACCAGTGCAAAACATCTGCTGTCGCTCATTAACGATCTGCTCGACCTCGTCAAGATCGATTCGGGCAAAGTAGAGGTCAAACTGGAGCCGGTGGCCTGCGGTGCGGTGATGGAGGAAGTTGCAAATACGCTCCGACCGCTGGCTGAAGAAAAGGGATTGGGATTTGAAATCTGTCTTCCGCCCGGCGAGCTCATCGTGTCGGCCGATAGGCATATTTTGACCCAGATACTAACGAACTTGACCAATAATGCTGTCAAATTCACTCCATCAGGCTCGGTACGCATGGAAATAGCCGGAACGAGGAGCGATGGCCGGAACGTGATCGAGCTGCAGATAGTCGATACGGGTGCCGGAATCCCTGAAAACGAGCTGGCGCGAGTATTTCAGGCCTTTACACAGCTCAACCCAGACACCGGTGGAACCGGAATGGGCCTCTACTTGAGCCAGAAGCTGGCGGGCCTTTTGGGCGGGGAGATCACCTGCCGAAGCAAGTACGGCCTGGGAAGCACTTTCTCATTGACTTTACAGGAGAGCTAAATCATGTCCGCACGCATATTGCTCATCGAGGACAACGCAACTAACCTCGAGTTAATGGTCTACTTGCTCCAGGCGTACGGGTATTCGCCCGTGACCGCACTGGACGGAGAAGCCGGTATTGAGATCGCTCAACGCGAGCAGCCCGATCTGATTCTCTGCGATATCGGGATGGCGGAGATGGACGGCTATGCTGTTGCCGCTCACTTAAGGAACGAGCCTGAATTGTGCGAGATTCCTTTGGTGGCCGTGACTGCGCTGGCGATGGTCGGCGACCGCGACCGGATTCTGGCCGCCGGATTCGACGGATATATCGCCAAGCCCATCGACCCCGAGGTGTTTGTTCCGCAAGTCCAGGCGTTCTTGCCGGGAGGCCAGCATCTCACCCATGAGAGACGACCAGCCGCCGAACCAGCCGCCGTGGCGGGCGGTAATCAGCCAACCCCGATATCTCCCAAACGCGCGACAATCCTCGCTGTGGACGACACGCCGAGCAACCTGAACCTGCTTCGGAGTATTCTTGAACCCTCGGGATATGAGGTGATCGGCGTTCCCACTGTTGACGATGCGCTCAAGCTGGCCGAGAAATGTCCGCCAGATCTGATCCTCGCGGACGTGCATATGCCGAACAAGAACGGTTTCGACCTCATCCTGGCCGCCAAGACGAACCCGGTGCTTGATTCGATCCCGTTCATCTTTCTTTCGTCGACTGGATCGGAGGACGATGAGAAAAGACAAGGGATTGCCCTCGGCGCGGACCTCTACATCGTCCGGCCCATCGAGCCGGAAGCGCTATTGGCGGAGATCGAAAGCTGCTTGAATGGAGGCGATGACAGAGCATATCCAGTCCCTGCCGCGGACGCTATGCGATCCACAGGCCGTCGGGGCGTTCCTCGGTTTGGAACTAGCCTGCCCGGAATTGCCGGCCTGCCAGGTCGCAGCGTGGGCGAGGAATAGAGATGGCGGTTATTTTGATTGCGGAAGACCACCGGCCCAGCCGGGAGATGCTCTCGAAGCTGCTCGGGTACAACGGCTTCGACGTATTCGAAGCAGCAGACGGCATCGAGGCCCTCACGCTTGCCCAGACCGAGCGTCCCGATCTGGTGATCGCCGACATCCTCATGCCGGTGATGGATGGTTATGAGTTCGCCCGCCGACTGCGCGCCGACCCGGAGATCGCGCAGACGCCTATCATCTTTTACACCGCCACCTACCTGGAATCGGAAGCCCATATCCTCGCCAAACTCTGTGGCGCCTTCCGTTTGCTGATCAAACCTGTCGAGCCGGAAGCGATTCTCGAGGCGGTGGGCGCCGCGTTGGCCGGCGTTGCGCCACCTTCAGTGCCGCTGCAAGACGAAGCGTTCGATTTCAATCACCAGCGCCTGCTTACAAACAAGCTCGTCAGCAAGGTGGATGAGCTTGAACGAGAAATGGAGGTGCGCGCGCGCGCGGAGGAGGCCCTGCGGGAGAGCGAGGAGGTGTTCCATCGCCTCAGCGTCGGGCGCGAATTGCGGATGATCGAACTGAAGAAGGAGGTCAACGCAATGGCCGAACTGGCCGGGCAAACGCTCCCATACGATCTATCGCGTCTTGATGAACGAGCAGACCAGGCCGAGACCGGCCATGACTGAAGATCCGATCCAACCCGGAAGCAAGCGAATAAACAGGCTGATTTCGCTAGTAGCTGCGCTCATGCTGTTCATCACCGGTTGGTTGAACTGGACCGCAATCGGCAGTTACCGATTCGTCTCCAAGCAACTGCCGACGATGATCAGATTGGAGAACCTCGGGGGTCGGATCCTTCTCTACGACGAGGTCTTGACCATGTCGGCGCGCATGTCATCCGCCACAGGCGACCCCAAGTGGGAGGCCCGTTACCGCCAGTTTGATCCACAACTTGACCAGGCGCTTGAAGAAGAGAAACGCTACGCTGCTCTGGTCGGGAACATCCAAGGTACAGTGCAGACAGAAGCTGCCAATACCAAGCTCGTTGCCATGGAGAATCGCGCATTTGAGCTTGTGAAGCAAGGACAGCGGGACAAAGCGAAAAAGCTGTTAGCAGGGCAGGAATATGAATCCCAGAAGATAATTTATTCCACTGGCATGGCAAATCTCAATAAGTCGCTGGAGCGGGCTATCAACTCGCTGCGGACGCATCATCGAAACTGGGTGCTCTCGGGTGTGGTGACGGCCGCAATCCTGGCGCCGGCGATGCTTCTGGTCTGGTGGTTCCTGTTCCGTGCCGTTCGTGGCTGGCAAATCGCGCTGGTGGAGGCCAATAGGCAACTGACTCTGCAGGCGGACGAACTAAAACGGTCCGCACATTCGCTCGACGTGAAAGTGAATGAGCGCACGAAGCAGCTCAAAGAGTCGGCACTCGCCATAATGAACATGATGCAGGACGAGGTGCGCAGCCGGGAGACAGTTGAACGGTCTTACGAAGATCTCAAGTGTGAAGTGGCCGAACGGTCCAAGTTGGAAGAACGCTTCCGTGAGCAAACTATCCTGATCGACAATGAGCGTCAACACACACTCGCGGACTTGGAGATTCGAGTCCGAGAGCGCACGGCGGCCCTGGCATTGACAAACGAGGAATTACGGGCAGCCAAAAAATCGGCAGACAACGCGAACCGCGCCAAGAGCGAGTTCCTGGCCAATATGAGCCACGAGCTTCGCACTCCGATGAACGCCGTCATAGGATTCTCCGAAATGCTCGAAGACCAGAACTTCGGAGCTTTGAACCAGAAGCAAAACCGATATGTCGGTAACATTCTCACCAGCGGCCGCCATCTGCTCCAGTTGATCAACGACGTCCTGGATCTTTCGAAAATAGAAGCGGGGCAGATGAAGCTCGACTGCGCCCGGCTAAACGTGGAAGCCGCCATCCGAAACGTGGAGAACATCGTTCGGTCGTTTGCAGCCAAGAAGAATATCCGCTTGACGCTTAAGATCGGCGATGGCTTCTCCGATATCGAGGCCGATCCTGTGAAGTTTAAACAGATTCTGTATAACCTGTTGAGCAACGCCATCAAATTCACGCCGGAAGGCGGGTCCGTGGAGGTGGCGGCGAAAGAGAATACGTCAAGCGCAATCGGAGCCTCCAATTCGAAAGATGGAG
>JBGPOG010000340.1:0-5333 GCA_041487935.1 Chthonomonadia bacterium
CTCAGACGCTTCAAAGTAGTCATGATTGCCTGTGCCGTTGAAAGATAACACCCTTGGCTTAGCCTGCTGAGCCAGAGGGTATTCTTTTATCAGCTAAAATAATGCGGAGGATTTGATGAGGACAACCGAGTTGTTGGGAATTGCTACCGCTCTTTGCCCTGACAAGGAGTCAATTGTTTTCGAGGGTAAGCGGTACACCTACAGTCAGACTTCGGAGAGGGTCAATAGGCTGGCCAACGCCCTGATAGGCCTGGGAGTAAAGACAGGCGATCGAGTTGCCGTGCTGCACAAGGGCAAAATTCGATTTGTGGGGACGATTCCCGAGATGCTGGACCAGGTCCGAGGCAAGGTCTGGGAAGTGGAAGCGACGACGGGCGAGCTTGCCGGCCTCAGGGACAAATACCTGGAAACCGCTTTAAGACGGGAAGGCAGCAAAATTCATATCCGCCTGGCTGCTGAAAAGCTGGACCATCTGAATGCGAAGCCGGTCGAGCCATCATTGGAGGACGCCTATTTGTGGCTGATGCGCGAGGATGCGAATGCCGGCAAGTAGCGCCCGGCCGTCTCCGCCGGCATCCCTTACGCTGCCTTTATGGGCCCTCACCAAGTTCGAGCTGCTCGGGGGGATGCGCGCCGCCGCCTTCAGGTTCCTTGCGTTTCTCGCGTTCATCCTCGGATGTTCGGTTGGAAGCGCGCCTGGCAAGGGAGCGGCTCTCTCGGCCTACGCGACGGGCGAAGCCGCCTGGCAGTATCTCGGTCTGTTCGCCGTCATCTGGATGTCGCTGGCTGCAGCGAGGGAAACTTTTCTCAGGACAGACATCCTAATTTTCTCAAAGCCGCAGCCGACCGAACGGCTGGTTCTATCGCGGTTTGCGGGTTACTATTTCCAGATTGTCGTGATCCTGGCAGCCATGTTCCTTGGGGCGATGGCGGGACGGGCGATCGCTGGCGGATTGGCCGGTTTCGCGGCGTACGGCGTCCAGTACGTTCGAGTTGCAGCCATTCTCTATTTCGCGTCTTGCGCCAGTTATTGCCTCGCGCTGCTTGCAAATACGCCAATCGCGGGAGCATTGATCGCGCTCTATTGGATCGTGACAATAGCCGGAAAGTCATTTCTCTCAAAGGCATTCTTCCCCGCATATACACAGAACCTCTATGCTTATCTCTTTCTTGGAACTGCTTTATTGGGTCTTGCGCTCATCGCTTACCGGCGAAAGCGGCGCGGCTCGACTCCTCCCGCCCTCTGGGCGCGCATCGGCACGGCTGGAGCCTTCCTTCTGACTGCCGGCGCATTTCAGTCCAACCTTCTGACAATGCACGATCCGCCTGCGCGGGAGCAGCAGGTCTTGAATCGGATCACCGAACAAAACCTCACTCTCGGTGAACGCGTGCCCGGGTTTACGTATCCGGACCAGAACGGCCGGCCCACTTCGCCGTCCGATTTTCCGAACAAAATCCTGCTTATCGCTCTCTTTCAGCCTCAAGATCGAGAAGCGGCGCTGCTGATTGCACAATTGTCTGAGTTCCAGAAAAAGTACGGCAAGGCCGGCGTACAGCCGATCGCGGTTTGTCTTAGCGAAGACAACGGTGCCGCAACGACGTTTGCCCTGGGAGAGGCCGTCGGCTTTCCAATTGTAAACGATTGGGGCACGCACAACGCTTCGAAACCCGCGGAACTGTCGCCGATGGCAACGGCCTTTCTTGCGGACGTGCTGCCCAAAGTTGTGGTAACGGATCGCCGTCACCGCGCAACCGCGTCGCTCAGCGGCCTGAGCGCCTACGACGGCCCGGAGCTTGAGGTTGCCGTCAAGAAGCGTCTGGATGAAGAACCGGAATAATTTATTCCCATCCGTAGGGGCGCTGCTCGCTGCGCCCGAAGCTAGATACTGAGACTGAGACGAGGCGCGGCAAACGGCGGGCAAGGCAAGATGGTGAGACCGGCCGCGGCAAGCAGCGCCCGTACAACCCGGATTCGCTTTATGAGTACTGGAGCACTCGTTCGATATAATTTTCGCGTGCTGGTGTTCAACAATTGGTGGCTGGTGGTGTTCCCGCTGGCGGCCAGTCAGTTGAGCGTGTTCTGGTACATCATTACCCAGAAATTCACGCCTGCGCTGCCCGCGCAGTGCGCCGAGATAGTTTCGCCGCTCCTCGCCGCATTCCTCAGCGCTCACGTATTGACGGCCGAATACCAATCGCGAATTGGCGCGATTGTCGCCTCCAAGCCAGTGAATATTGGCAAAGTGGTCCTCATGCGGCTTGCAGTCGTTATGGGACTGGTATGGTTCCTGGGCCTGTTGTCACTACTGGCGTTTTACTACGGGATGAGTCCATACGATATCCCAACAACGGCGATTGCAGGCTTCGCTTCGACCATCTTTCTGGCGATGGTTGCCTTGATCTTCGCAACGCTCCTCCGCAATCCGCTGGCCGGCTTCGGGATTGCTGCGCTCTACTGGGCGCTCGACCTAGCTCCGGGGCCGCCCATTCACGCCCTCTTTTCCCTGCGCGCGCTGACTATTTCACTGGCGGAAGGCGATCCTCTCAGTGGCGGGCCGATTATTCCCTGGTGGTGCTCGAAGATCATCCTGGTTGCAGCGGCAATTGTGCTTTATCGAATTCACTCCCGGATGATCTTTACCCTCGGGACCTCGTTGACCGTACGAGTCAGGCGGCGCGCGCTCGCGTGGGCTGCAGGGACGATGGCGCTGTACATCATCACGGGTGCGTCGATCAAAGTGGCTTATGGATTTATGAATCTGGGATCGCTCCAGCCGGACGACGGCGCCTGGTTCCGCCGTCAGTTTTCTTCGTTTGGGCCGATTCCGGTCTCACATCTATTCGGGCCCGCGTTCCCGATGTATATTGGGGAGATTCCGAATGCATGGCGCATCGACGAAGGCGAAGCCGATCGCTGGGGGGATACAGTGCACCACCGGCATGAGCTCAGAGAAATCGTCGACAAAATGCCCGACAGCATCTGGGCGCCAGGGGCCGCCGAGCTGCTCTCTCGCCTCGAAGCGCGCAAAATGAAGACCGTGGAGGAGATAATCCCGCTTTACGACCGCATTACTATCAAGTACGCCAATAGTCCCTACGTGCCGTTCGCGCTGCGAATGAAGGCTCGGACTTACGCGGATGCGGAGCAGTTGGAGCCCGCCCGTAAAGCCTACGAGGCGCTCATCCAGAAATACCCGCAAACGCTGTACCAGGCTGAGGCTCTGCATTTTCTAGTGGATAGCGATCGCCGCCTGAAGAACCTCCCCGGCGCCGCGGACCTTGCCCGGAAGTGGACCGCGATCGCGCATGTCGAGGACAAATTCACGGCTTACCTGACTCTGGCTGAGATCCTGAGTGAACGGAGCGATAAAGAGGGCGCAAAGGAGGCCGCCAAAGGAGTGGCCACCGCAGTTCGGGAATTTCGCGCCGCCAAGGTGTCCGGGCGGTTGCAAGGCTCTCCCGGCCAGATAGTAAAATGGGACCGGGAAGCCAACGAGGCGGAGGTAAAGGCGAAGAAGCTGTCGCAGTAACGATTGCGCGTCGCGCTATCGCCGGTATATCCCGTTCTTCCGCTCGACAAACCGCAGGTCGACGAGATATCTCCGCAGCGCGCAGTGGTCGTGCGGATAAATAGCGATGTCGAGAACGATGAACCGGCGAGAGCTGATAGTTTCCGGCACGGCCGCGGGATTTGGAGCGGCTTCTTCGAGCGGCCTGGGTGCGCCGGTCATCTTGAAGCGGCCCGACGTAAAGCCGGTCGTCATCTCCTCCGCTAACGGACACCAGTTCAAGAACGGCGGAAACCAGACCTGCGTCGAGAAGGCGTTCTCGATGATTACCCATGGCAACGACGTGCTCGACGCGCTGATTGCGGGAGTGAACCTCGTCGAATTGGATCCGGCCGAGTCTAGTGTTGGCTACGGCGGCCTCCCCAACGCGGAGGGAGTTGTCCAGCTCGATTCCTCCGTGATGCACGGACCCACCAAGAGAGCGGGCGCAGTCGCGGCTCTCGAAGGAGTTCGCACACCTTCCCTGGTGGCCCGGGCGGTGATGAACAACACGGACCACATCCTCCTGGTCGGGAAGGGCGCACAGCAGTTCGCCCGCAACATTGGGTTCAAGATCGAAGATGACCTGAACACAGATCTATCGCGCAAGATGTGGCTGGAATGGAAGCGCCGATCCGACCCGGAGCATTATCTTAACCCAAAGAGCCGCGCAGAAGCTGGGGACAGGGCTCGGACATCGATGATCCGCGACGGGTTGCTCTTCCCCGACCACGTTTTTGGCACCATCAATTGTAACGGGATCAACACAAAGGGCGAGATCTGCGGAGTGACAACAACAAGCGGCCTGGCGTTCAAGATACCGGGCAGAGTGGGAGATTCTCCGATCATCGGCGCCGGGCTCTATGTCGACGGGGAGGTAGGAGCCGCCGGTTCGACCGGTCGCGGCGAGGCGAACCTATTTAGCCTTTGCTCGTTCCTGGTTGTGGAGGAGCTCCGGCGCGGCGCGCACCCGAAGGATGCCGGCATGGAGGCGCTCAAGCGGATCAAAAAGAACACGGTAGAGAAGCGGCTTTTGAACGGCCAGGGCAACCCGAACTTCGACGTAAAGTTCTACGTTCTCGACGCAAAAGGCCGACACTCAGGAGTGACGATGTACGGTCGCGGCCAATACGCCGTCTGCGACGATTCCGGGCCACGGCTTGCGGTTTGCGAGTCGCTGCTCGGGCGATGACGCTGAAAGCTGAAGGCTGACGGACGAAAGCTAAATTGGCGCTATGTCCCGCCGGCCGCGATATTCGGTTGTCAAAGAACGAACAGTCTCGCTTGCTCGCCGGAACTCTGCCGGCATTGAGGTCGCGGCCAATCCATACGGATCTTCGATTTATCGTTAGCTTGGCGAACGCCCGACCACGCTCCAGGTTTCTTGCACGCCCACGCTCCAAGTTTCTTGCATGCCACGCCCCGCAGGGCCTTTCGATTTTGGATTTTGGATTTCCGATTTTCGATTTCCAGAACCCAAACGGCATCGAATGGATGCGCGGCCGGCCGAGATGCTTTGGACATCCCCGACTCACGACCCTCGCGATCCGCAATGCACCATTGGGGAGATTATATAGCAGAAATATATTGCTGTTAATATATATATATAGAAATATATAGCGTTGTTTTTAGAGGTTGCTGCAAAACTCTTGCGAAACGAGCGAGTTGTCATCCCGAGCAATTGATGCTGCCGGCAACACGTTGCGTGTAATGACAAAACGCAGCAATTCCGTCATCCCGAACCGTCGTTGTGAGGGACCTGCTTTTGACGTTTGTCCTTAGGAG
>JBGPOG010000341.1:0-5313 GCA_041487935.1 Chthonomonadia bacterium
GGAATGACGGTTTCGCGACGTTGTTGTCGTTGTAATGACGTTATTGAGGCACTACACTAGCATTCCGGTTCACTACGTGCTTACTAGGAAACCTCACTGTCTTGGCCCACATACGTTGACAGCAAAGTCAAAATCGGATCCCGACGGGATGACGTGGGCGGCGCCGGCTCTTCCGGCCAAAGCCGCGTTAAGCCAGGTAAATTGCTCGGAACTAAGACTTAGCCGAGTCCTTCTTTTCGGGGTGGACGATTTTGATTCCCAGCTCGTCCAGTTGCTTCCGGTCTGCGGGCGAAGGCGCGCCCATCATTGGGTCGAGGCCGCCGCCCAGTTTCGGGAAGGCGATGACTTCCCGGATGTTCGGTTCGTCGGCAAGGAACATTACCAGTCGGTCAACTCCCGGAGCGATGCCCCCGTGCGGGGGAGCGCCAAGCTCGAATGCGTCGAGCATGTGGCCGAATTGGGCCTGGATTTGGTCGTCCGAATACCCTAGTTTCCGCAGTATTGCTCTCTGGATTTCCGGCTTGTGGATTCGGATCGAACCGGACGCCCACTCGGTACCATTGCAGGCAATGTCGTAGCAGTATGCCCGCATCTTGCCGGGATCGGAGTCGATCCAATCCATGTGGCCTTCTTTCGGCATGGAGAATGGATTATGGGCGTAAGACCAGCGGTTAGTCTCTTCGTCCCAATCGAATACCGGGAAGTCGGTAATCCAGGTGAAGGCCAACAGGTCTTTGTCCGCCAGGTTGCACCGCGCGCCGATCTCGCGACGGAGACGATCGAGGGATTTGGCGACAATGTCCGGCTTATCGGCAATGAAAGCGATCAGGTCGCCGGGCTGGGCTTCGGAGGCATCGAGGATCGCCAAAATCTCCTCTGCCGTCATAAATTTGGCGATTGGCGAGCGGACCTGAAGCTCGCCAGCCTGGAAGCTCTGGACGCTGGGATCGCCTGAACCGGCGGATTCTACCAGGAAATACGCCATCCCCTTGGCGCCAAACTCTCTAGCGAGATTTGCAATGTCGTCGATCTCTTTGCGGGAGAGCGACGTTCCGCCAGGGTAACGGATCGCCTTAACTTGGCCCCCGGATGCCAGCACGGCTTTAAACACCGTGAAATCAGTACCGGCGAGGACAGTCCCGAGATCGACCAGCTCCAATCCATAGCGCAGGTCCGGTTTGTCGGAGCCGAATCGGCACATAGCCTCGTCGTAGGTGAGGCGCGGGAATGGCTTGATAATCCTCTTGTCCGAGCAAGCCTCGACGACTTCGATCGTACAGGCCTCAACCAGCTCCAAGACGTCTTCTTGCGTAACGAAGCTCATTTCGAGGTCGAGCTGGGTGAACTCAGGCTGGCGGTCGGCGCGCTGGGCCTCGTCGCGGAAGCATTTGGCGATCTGGAAATATCGCTCGACTCCGGAAACCATCAGGAGCTGCTTGAACTGCTGCGGAGCCTGTGGCAGCGCATAGAAGAGCCCAGGCTGGAGGCGGTAGGGGACCAGGTAGTCGCGAGCGCCTTCGGGGGTGCTCTTCGTCATGATCGGGGTCTCAATTTCGAGGAACCCTCGCGAGCACATGAACTCCCGCATCCGCTTGACGACTTCATGGCGGAGCCTCAGGCGCTCGTACATCCGGGGGCGGCGCAGATCTAGAAACCGGTACTTGACGCGCAGCTCTTCGTTGACCTGGGTCATTTGGGTTTCGTCGCTTAATTGGAAAGGGAGAGGCTGTCGGCAGATGTTAAGGACCTCGAGCCTTTTGATCTCGACCTCGATCTCGCCCGTTGGAATCTTAGGATTCACGTCGACCGCGTTGCGAGCGCGAACCTCGCCGTGAACTGAGACGACGTACTCGGACTTGAGCGAGGCGGCAGCGTCCAGCAGTTCCTGGCCAGTTTCCCCGAGGTCGGCGCGGATCTGTATAAAACCCGTACGGTCGCGCAGGTCGAAGAAGACGAGGTTGCCGTGGTCGCGGTGGCTGTTCACCCAGCCGTTGAGGGTGACGAGCTGTCCGACGTTTTCCGTCCGCAGAATTCCGCAATCAATGGTTCGTTGCCAGGGCTCCAAAAGCTAGTCTCCTCCATTGCTTTCATCCGATTCATCGAGATGTTCGCGAACAAATGCTATAAACTCCGAAAAGTGAACTTTCATAGGCGAAATGTTCTGATGAATTACTTTACTATTGACATCTCCGAGATACGTACCAAGCAGATTACCGGTCGCCGCCAAGCACGCAAGTTTGTTTGCACATGCCTTAGAAATGAAACCGCAATCATGTAACTTCAAGAATTGGAAAGAACTGGAAGAGCTTGGCAAATCGACCTCAGCAAGCAGGCCGGACGCGATATCTGTAGCACATTGAGCGATGAGACTCATCACGTGCTCGACCGCGCATCTCCTGCATTCATCCGATTCGATATCCTCCCACGTAATCTTCCCGATACGGTCAAGACGATCGATCAATTCAGCCAACCGGGCAAGGGTCATTAGCAGCGTGTCTCGGTTCATCTCAATCACTGCTCGGCAAGAAATCGGTCGATCGCCATCAGCTTATAACAGTTAAGGCGGCGTGTATCCTCATAGTGTTGAATCGCGCGAATTCTGAAACTATCCCACACTCCGGCATCCTGCACAAAAATCGGTATCCCCTCTTGTGCAACGTTCCAATTGAGCAGGTCGGGAGCCTCGCGTAAATCGATCACGTCAACGTTTCCTTTGTTAAGAATTGGCGAAATATCGCAAAAGAACTTCAAGGGGTCGAATTTCTTACCGCGGATCGGAAGCGCACCGACATCGATATCGCTTCGCTCACTCGCTCTGCCTTTAGCGCGCGATCCGAATATCACGATTAATGCAAGGTGGTGCTTGCGTGCAACATCGAGAAGAGCGGATGGGCGGACGTTGGACGTTTCCGCGTTATGCACTCCTGGTAGCAGGCGCTCAGCTAACTCGGTCGAATTCGCCGGGACTTGCAGTATGAGGTTGCGGTGGTCAGTCTTCATCTTCGAACTTGCTCGTCAAGTCTATCGGTTTGCCAGTAATCTTTGCACATAGCTCGACGACTATCTCCCGCAGGTCAATGGTCTTCCACGGCGGCGTCAAAGCGGCGTCGCAGAGATGTGCGTTCGCGGCCAGGCTGTCCGCATCCTCGAAGAGCGCGATGATCCGCATGGATTTGCCACGATACTTTTGCACCGCCCGCAAGATCGCCAGGTCCTTTTGCCTTCCGAAGTCGTCCGATAGAATCAAGACGTGCGGCGGCTTCTGGTTGACCATCCCGACCGGATCTTCTTTGTTCAAAAGGCTTTTCAGGCGCCAATCCGGAAATGCCACGGCGCGCTCTGCCCGGCCTCTGTATCTCGGGCGATGGACGGCTATTAGTACGCGAAACTCAAAGCCATGCTTTTCCAGATTGACTTCCGGCGACGATAAAGGCCTCGCGGCATTTGTGCTTGTCGAATGTCTTGGGCGGACGCGTTTGGCTCTTGTATGCGATTTTGTCCCAGAGAATTGTCTCATGAATGCGTTATCCAAGTCACTAGACTGTCGATTGGCACCGACGACTGATGATGATCTTCGCGCAAGTATTTGAGCGTCACAACCTGTTGCGCCAGTTCGTCATCGCCGAGGATCGCGACGAAGCGCGCACCAATCTTATCTGCCGCCCGCATCTGGGCCTTTAGGCTACGTCCAGCATAATCCATGTCCGCACTGATCCCGGCGCGTCGCAAGTCATATTGTAGTCGTACAGCAACCGGGCGCGCTGCTTCACCCAGCAGCGCCAGAAACACGACTGGCCGCTCGTCTTCGAGCGGAAGCGGAATCCCTAGCTCGTCTAGTACCAAAAGACACCGCTCCGTCCCGATACCAAAACCTATGCCGGGTGTGGGCGGGCCGCCGATCTCCTCTACGAGACCGTCGTAGCGTCCACCGCCGCCGATGGCGTTCTGAGAGCCCAGGTCCGGGCTGACGATCTCGAAGGCGGTCTTTGTATAGTAATCGAAGCCGCGCACGAGGCCGGCGTCCAGTGTAAAGCGCACATTCAGGGAAGCGAGATAACTCTTCACGGTATCGAAGTGGCCACGGCAATCGCCACACAGGTGATCCATTAGCCTTGGCGCCCCTTCGAGGGCGCTCCTGTCCCGCTCATCCTTGCTGTCCAGCATCCGGAGCGGGTTGACTTCGAAGCGAGTTCGGTTGTCCTCACTCATCTGGCCGAGCTTGGGCCGTGCGAATTTCAGCAAAGCTTCGCGGTAGTCCGGCCGGCAGCCAGGGCATCCAACCGAGTTCAGTTTCAGCTCAGTATTGCCCAAACCCAGACGCCGGTAGAATTCCATAGCCAGGGCGATCACCTCAGCATCAATTGCCGGGTCCGCCGAGCCCAATGCTTCAATTCCCGTTTGCTGGTGCTCGCGATAGCGGCCCCGTTGGCCGCGCTCGTAACGATATATGGTGGCGATGTAGTAGAGCTTGGTTACCTGATTTTCGCCGTAGAGCTTGTTTTCTATGTATGCACGGAGGGCGGGCGCGGTGCCTTCCGGGCGGAGGGTCATGCTGCGGCCGCCACGGTCCGTGAAGGTGAACATCTCCTTGGAGACGATGTCCGTCCCTTCGCCGATGGAGCGGGTGAACAGCTCCGTGCTCTCCATTACCGGCGTACGGATCTCTTTGTAGCCGTAGTGCCGGCAGGTTTCTCGGAAGATCGATTCGACCGCCCGCCAGCGCGCCGCGTGCAGCCAGCCGTCTTTTTGGGGCTCGGTTGGAAGCACGTCGTGCATATAGGGAGGGGCGGAGTATTTCATCGATCGTCCTGGTTTACAGACATAGGACTATCAGTTTACCCGGAAAACGGTGTGGGGCAAGGCGCAATGCGTGAAGCGGTGGTCGGGAGACCCTATGTTGAAACATATGTCTAATTTGGCGGAAGTCCGCTGAAGCGGACTGTTTTCGAGGCTTTCAACAATAATCTGCAGCGAGTTGCGATGACTTCACTACTGGGACCAAGGTGATATAATCGGAATAGGCACAGGCGCTTGAACGAACGTTCTCAAAGTCGAATTCGTTCGGTCACCCGGTGTGATCTGAGGCAGAGAATGCGAACGTTCAAAATCGCGATCCTATTAGCGTGCTTTCTCTCCTGAAAATACCGGGATGGGCGTGTAGTGAACGTGCCGGGCTTTTCATACTTGGTTGTGTGCGCAGCACATGAGGCCTCCTAAGGACAAACGTCAAAAGCAGGTCCCTCACAACGACGGTTCGGGATGACGGAATTGCCGACGGTTCGGGATGACGGAAATGCTGCGTTTTGTCATTAC
>JBGPOG010000342.1:0-5310 GCA_041487935.1 Chthonomonadia bacterium
ATGGACTTTGCAGCAGGACGGATTTGCGGTATTCTGCAATTACCTCGTCGAATTATGAATACTCCTGCAGTACTACGGTTGCAGTGCTGAAGAATAGTGTAACTTCGGCCCTTCCGATTTGGAAGGGCCGAAGTCATTTGTCCGTGTCAGTGATAAAAGCCCGGGTCGAACGCCTCCGGAGGGGTTTCCACACGCACTTTGCGGACGCTCCCGCCGGCAGTTAAGACGATCTCCCAACCCCTGGCGCCCTGCTCGTTTGCCGTTCGATTCGGGTTGAATCGCGATGCCCAGTGCCACTGGCATTGGGCAAGCGGAGTCTCGTCCTCCCACTTGCCGTGGCCGATATACGGTGGCGGATTCCACCAGCCCAACTGAATGGCCACACTCCACTGTGGCACATAATCGTAACTCACTCCCGAGGGGAGATAGAGGCTCCCTTCAAGACGCGCGCTACCGCCGGTTTGGCCGTGGAAACGATCGTCGGGACAGAGGTAAATGCGGGTATCTCGGACGTAGGCTCGCTCGACATCGCTAAGGTGCGGAGAAAACTCGCCATAGTCCTGCTCGTACATCTGCTCCGCCAAGCCGAGCTGGCGCAGATTGCTGATGCACACAGTACGGCGCCCGGACTCTCTGGCAGAGGCAAATACCGGGAACAGCAGTGCGGCAAGTATCGCTACAATCGCGATAACGACGAGCGTCTCTATGAGCGTGAAAGCGGGCGTTCTTCTCATTTGCTTGTCTCAAATCGTTGTATAACGATTCAAAACTACGCATCAAAAGAGAGAATGGTTACATGCCGGCTAGTTGAGAGATTATTTCTCCATTAGACGCAGGGCGACCAATAACGCCGCAATACTCTTTGAGTCGCGAATGTCGCCATTCAGGATCATCGCCTCGATGCGCCGGACTTCGACCGGCACGACTTCGATCTGCTCGTCTTCATCGGGATGCGCGGCGGTTTCGATAAGATCTTCTCCCAGATAGGCGTGGAGCACTTCGCTCGAATATCCCGGAGCCAGATACTGGCTGAACATCCGCCGGAGCTTGCCGGGCCTATACCCGATCTCCTCTTCAAGTTCCCTTGCCGCGCAAACATCGGGTTCTTCGCCCGTTTCAAGCGTTCCTGCCGGAATTTCCAGCAGGGTCTCGCCCACCGCCTGTCTAAATTGGCGAATAAGCAAGACCGTTTCCGAATTCAACAAGGGTACAATGGCCACTGCACCGTGATGTTCTACGACCTCCCGTTTTATTTCCCGGCCGTCGGAAGTGCGAACGGTATCGATCCGCAGCGTGACCACCTTGCCGCGATAGATATACTCCGAGCTATGCTCAGCTTCAGTCGCCATCCGGCAACTCCTTGTCCCGATTCGTGATGCTCAAGGGATCGGTCGACCACTGCCCCGCCAACAGCCCCGCGGCCACGGCGGACAGGAAGAACTCGCGCTCTTCCACGGAATTACGGCCCATGGTCCGCATTGGAATTTCGGCTTCGTCCAGCGCCGCCAGGGCCGTATCGGCCTCGACCGTTATGAATTCGTATCGATCCAGGAGACCGGTCGACTCTAGAGATCCCCGCAACTGGAAGTGCTGTTCGCGCGGCAGCTTTGGGACGGGCACCAGTACGCTTGTGAGAACCACGCGCTCCAGCACTGTCAATGTGTGGTGGCTAAAGCCACGATGCCTGGGACGCGAATCGGCAAAGCTCATCCGAACCGCGCAAATCGCGGTCCCGCCCAGAGAGGTCGCGGCATTGAGAGCAATTCCCTGGTCGATGCCCGTGAATCCCAACGGCGTCGCCGTGCCGGTCGATCCAGGTCCCTGGCATACGATAATAATGTCCGCCCCGGCCGACACGCGGGCAGCCGCAAGGCCGGAATAGAGGTTAACCGCTTCGAAATCACCGCCGTACGACTGACCGGCGGTAACGGTTGCGCGTATAAGCCCGCGGTTTTTCAGTTCGCTTACGGTCTTACTGAAGGCAATCGGAAGCGCGGCGCCGTCGGTCATTACATAGACAACCCTCGCTCGGCCCCGTGTCTCCCAATGGACGGCGCCCGCAATCGGCGCCACCTGGCTATGGAGCTCGGCGCAAACGACGGGAATCCCATCCAGCGAGCGGAAATTGGCAATCGCCTCGTGCTGCGGACTGTCTGGCTCTTCCGCAGCGAGAATCGGAAACTGGAGCGGGGTATAACGCAGTTTGACGATGTGTCCCGAACAGTCCTGCGGCTCTGGTTCCCGATCGATTGACACGACGAAGTCGTATCCCCCAGTACCGAGTTCAAGAGATACCGCCCACGTATTCAGGATAACCCGATCGCCGATTTCCGCCCGACCGGTGATCTGCGGATAGCAGATCGCAGACCTCAGTTGTTCGCCCGACCGGACGCATATCTCCTGAATCTCGGGAAGATCCGAGACGATCCGTTCGACTATGCCGGCTATGCGAGCTACGAGAGATCGGTTCAAAGGCGTGGGGTGCAATCGACATCGGTCATAACGAGCTGTGCCCGCGCATTACCGCCGCGGGAACTTCTCGTTGGGTCGTTTGGTAATACCTAGTCCAAGGCCGAACGGCCCTCAAATAACACCTGATACGACTTGCTGGGTGATGGCTATCATCCATTCTGCGCTCTTTACCAAATCATCTACGTAAATGCACTCCTGATGGGTATGGATGTTCCGCATCCCCGTTCCAATTACGCACGCCGGCCAGCCGAAGGAGTTGAAGACGTTAGCGTCACTTCCTCCGCCCGCGGCTTTCAGAAGGGGTTCAATACCGATCGATTGAGCGGCGGCTCGAGCGATTTTAATAACTAGATCGTTTTCTTGCAGCAGGTAGGTGTCATACATGTGCGAGATTTGAATGTCGACCTTTGCGCCGAAATCCGCGGACGCGTTGTGCAGTACGATTTTCATATGCTCGACCTGGAGCGCGAGCTTACCCGGATTCCGGCTTCTGGCTTCCGCGCGCATCCTTACTTCGGGGCAGACCACGTTCGTCGCCGATCCACCCTGGATCACGCCGATGTTCGAGGTCGTTTCCGAATCGATGCGCCCTAGCTTCATTCTCTCGATGGCTCGAGCCGCCACCTGAATCGCGGAAATTCCCTTCTCCGGCTCGAATCCTGCATGAGCCGGCCGTCCGGTAATCTTGATGTCGAACGTATCCTGGGTTGGGGCTGTATACACGATGTTTCCAACCGGCGGGCCGGTGTCGAGGACGAACCCCATCCGCGCATTGACAAGCGATCGGTCGATATGATGCGCGCCCAACAGCCCGATCTCTTCGGAAACGGTCAACAATAGCTGAATTTCGCCGTGCGGAATGTTGTTCTCCTGAATTACCCGAACGGCTTCGATGATCGGCGCCATTCCTCCCTTGTCGTCGGCGCCCAGGATCGAAGTTCCATCCGTGCGGATCAATCCATCTTCCCTGATGATCTTGACGCCCGGATTCGGCTCTACCGTGTCGAAATGTGCGGAAAAAAAGATCGGCATCGCACCGGGAACACTGCCGGGCAACGTCGCAATCAGATTTCCGCAATCGCCGCCGGACTTTTCATGCGCTGAATCCCGGACGCAAGCCGCGCCGATCTCTTCGAGGAGCGGCTGAATTCGATCGATCAGAACCTTCTCGGCCAAAGGCGGAGTATTTACCCGGCACATGTCGATAAACTGATCGACCAACCTGTCTCGATTAACCATGAAACTTCCTTTAGCGCGTCAGGGTAACCTTTGTCAGTCCTCGCGGCTGATCCGGGTTTTCCCCGCGTGTACGGGCAAGGTAGTATGAGAAAAGCTGTCCCGGCAATATGTAGACAAGCGGGCTCAACAACTCGTCGACAGCCACCGGGACCTTCACCGGCGAAACGGCGAGATCCAGAATTTCTTGCTGGTTGGCGAAGATTACCATCTCGCCCGCGCGATCGCGAACTTTCAATGCCAGCTCCAGCATCGACGGATACGCCCTACCCTCCGGCGCGTAGAGAAAACATGGGAATCCTCGATCCACAATTGCTATCGGACCGTGCAGGAAGTCCGCTCCGGAATACGGCTTGGCGACCAGGTAGCTCGTTTCAGTCATCTTGAGAGCAGCTTCGAGCGCGGTCGCCTGGTTCACTCCACTAGCCAGAACCGCGCACTCCGGCACGTACCGGTAGCGCTCGACCACCTTGGCCACACACTCTTCCACCTCGAGTGCCTTCTTCATGATCGTCGGTACATCGTAAAGCTTCCGTAACAGCTCGCGGCGATCCGCGAGTATGGCTGCTACCAGGGCGACTATTGCCAGTGCCGTCGTGTAGGTCTTAGTCGCCGCGACCGATCGCTCCTCGCCCGCGTGGCAGAGAAGTACGTGATCGCTGACATCCGTGATCGGCGAGGCGGGATCGTTGGTGATACAGGCGGTCAGCGCTCCTGCCGCCCTGGCGGTTGAGAGCACGTGTACGATATCCGTACCCTGGCCGGATTGCGAGATGCCCAGCACCAGCGCATTTCCGATCTTCGGCCTCGCGTCATAGAGCGTATAGACGGACGGCGCCGCCAGTGCAACAGGCAAGCCCGCAACAATCTCGAAAAGGTATTTCGCGTACACGGCCGCATTGTCCGATGTGCCGCGCGCCGCGATGATAATCAGCCGGATATCTTTCTCCCGGATGGCGTCGGCCAGCCGCTCCGCGCCCTGCTGCTCAGACTCGAGCGCCCGCTCGACCCACTCCGGTTGTTCGTGTATCTCTTGAAGCATAAAAGACATGTGAGGGCTTTCTTGATTCAGCTCAATTGTGAGTAGGCTGCGAGGATTTGCACCCCCAGCGTTTCATCCCGTCGAATTCTACATACCGACCCTAGAGTTTCCTCGATTCCATCCCGGGCAATCTGCGCTTGCAATTCCAGTGCGGATGAATCTTCAGCGGCATCGAAATGTAACGCGACTGCGATCGCCTGCGCCAGCGCTCTTGTGGAGACATCCTGTTCCTCGCAGAGACGGGCGGCGCCCACAAGGCGATCGTTTGGCGCCAGCTTGCGGAGAGGATCCTTCGCAAGGCGGTAACACGTGTCGCCTAGCTCTCTGTTTGCAAACCGTACAAGCAAGTCGTCCACGAGCGCCTGGTGTTCCACGCGATCGAAACCGTGCTTGCGGATAAGCGCCTCTCCCGTCTCGTCCAGGACTTCGCGTAATTGGGCATTGATCTCAGGATCTTCGAGAGCCTCATATCCGAACTTCAAATTCTTGCGATATCCGAGATAGCCAAGCGTGGCATGTGCGCAATTATGAGCAAATAGTTTGCGCTCGACGTGCGCTTC
>JBGPOG010000343.1:0-5309 GCA_041487935.1 Chthonomonadia bacterium
CGGTCAAACCGCTCGGGCGGAAGTCAAGGTGTTTAATACGCGGGCTCCATTCACCTGGAGCTTCCGCAATCATGTCCTCCCGGTTCTGACCAAAGCCACCTGCAACTCCGGCGCCTGTCACGGCGCGCTTGCCGGCAAGGGCGGACTGAAGCTGTCATTGCGGGGGTTCGACCCAATGGCCGACTGGGGAGTTTTCACCCGCCAAACCAAGGGCAGGCGGGTTGTGGACCGCGATCCGGCGCACAGCCTGATGCTGCTGAAGCCTACGATGTCCATCGGGCATGGTGGCGGTGAGCGGATCAAGAAGAAGAGCCTCGAATACGATATCGTCGCGGGTTGGATATCGGCTGGCGCGCCTGCGCCGAAGCCGGACGATTCCAAGTTGCGGAAGCTCGAGGTCTTTCCGGAAGGCGCCCGCCTTAAGCCAGGAGAAACACAGCAGATTCTCGTCCGCGCGGACTATTCCGACGGCCATGCAGAGGATGTAACGCGCTGGGTCAAGTTCGGAACGAGCGATGGTTCCGTTGCCGCTGTCGATGACGACGGGAAAGCGAAAGCCACCGGAAGTGGCGAAGCGGCGATAACCGTCTGGTTCTCCAGCAAGGTCGCCTTCGCCCGCATCATCTCGCCTTTTCCAACGGCGGGAGATTCACCGCAGAGAACGAGGAGAAGCGCAGAGGAAAAACCAACACCCCCAGGCGCATCTGGAAATTCCTTGGCGGCCTCGGTGGACTCTGCGGTAAAAAGTTCCTCCTTCATCGACGAACTGATCTTCAGGAAGCTGGATTTGCTCAATATCCCTGCTTCCCCCCGATGTTCGGACTCCGAATTCATTCGGCGCGCGTTTCTCGATGCTGCCGGAATACTGCCCGGTATTGCCGAAGTGCAGGCGTTCCTTAACGATCGCTCGCCCGACAAACGCGTGAAACTGATCGATTCGCTGCTCGCACGTCCGGAATTCGTGGATTACTGGACCTATAAGTGGTGCGATCTGCTCCTTGTCAGCAGCCGCAAGCTCAGCGGCAAGGGAATGACGACGTTCTACAACTGGATCCACAACAGCGTTCAAGAAAACAAGCCGTGGGACCAATTCGCGCGGGAAATCCTCACGGCCAGGGGAAGCACGGTCGATAACGGTCCGGCAAACTATTTCCTGCTTCACAAAGAGCCGATCGAGCTTACAGAGACGACGACCCAGGCATTCCTCGGGATGAGCGTCCAATGCGCGCGCTGCCACAACCATCCGCTCGAAAAGTGGACTCAGCGCGACTATTATCAGATGGCAAACTTGATGTCCCGAGTGCGGCTTAAGAACGGCGAGCAAGGCGACGTGCTCGTACTGGCTTCCACCGAGGGAAACATCAACCATCCGCGCCTCGGGGTTCCCCTTCCGCCGCGTCCGTTGGATGGGCAGGAGATTTCGCTAGACGATAAACGGGATCGCCGCGAGTTCCTGGCCGACTGGATGACGTCCCCGGACAACCCTTATTTCGCGAAAGCGCTCGCCAATCGGGTTTGGCGAAACTTCATGGGGCGCGGGCTCGTGGAGGCCGAAGACGATCTGCGGCTAACCAATCCCCCCTCCAATCAAGAGTTGTTCGACTCTCTCGCCGCCGATTTTGCCGGGAATGGCTTTGACTTTAAGCGATTGGTGCGGCAAATCATGATAACCGATGCTTATCAGCGCTCGTCTGATCCTCTTGGAGTTAATGCGAAGGACGACCGATACTACTCTCATTATCTGGTCAAGCGCCTCCCGGCCGAGGTCATCCTGGACGCCGTGGCTCGCGTCACCGGCGTGCCGACGGACTACGAGGGGTATCCAAAGGGAACACGGGCGCTGCAGCTCCGAGATTCCCAGGTGTCTTCATACTTCCTGGCCGCATTTGGCCGGCCGGAGCGAATACAAACCTGCTCGTGCGAGCGCATGCAGGAACCCAACGTAGCCCAGGCTCTTCACTTGGTGAACGGAGAGACGATCAACCTAAAGCTCAGATCGGCCGCCGGAGTTGTCGAGCAGCTCTTCAATTCGCAGGCCGACGATGAAGTAGTCGTGAGCGAGCTATTCCTGTCGGCTTTGGCCCGGTACCCAACGGTGTCTGAGAGGACAAAACTGCTTCCAATCCTGGGCGAAAGCCCGATCGATGTCTTAGAGCCGTTCGCTCGGCAGAAGGCGGCCAGGCGCGCGGTCCTGGAAGATCTGTATTGGGCCGTGCTCACCGATCGAGAGTTTTTGTTCAATCATTGAGCGTAAGCAGAGCCATGTAGCTCAAATAAGCAATATTCGAGAAGTCACAGCGTCAATTTGCAGTCTAGTATCGAACCGGTATTCCAAGAATTCCTTCATCCGGCCGCGAATTCCGGGTACTTTGGGGAGGGGAAAATGACGCGCTTGCGTGCGGGTTCGGGTTTCATTGCTCTGTTGCCGGTGGCAATCCTGTCCAGCTTTGCGTTGGGCCAACACGTTCGTAACAGGGTTGTACGAATGGCAAGCGCCCATACCCCTGGCAGCAAACCTGGCTCTTGTTTGAACGGATGCCATCTACCAGGGATGAGGGGCCACATGGGTTCTCAGAAGAAATTCTTCCCAACGAAAATCCCCGCCCCGCCAAATGAACGGCCTCGCGTTTGGACGTATATCGACGAGCAGGGACGCGAATGGGCCGGTTACTCCACTCTGCAGCCATCCAATAAGAAGACCGGCGCTTACGACCTTCAGGTCCGAATGCGGCGGGTCATGCGGACCGTGGTTCCAGACTAGACCGGCAGCCTCAACATTCAGAATGGCCTTCACCTGGGTGGCGGCATTCGTGAGGCCGAAGCGCTAAGATCCTCATTTGATTGAGCTTCGACATTTCAACTGCTCAGCCGTCAACCGCCGATCTCTTCTCCCACTTCCTCGCCATTCCCGATCACCCAATTTGTTGTGACGAAATTAACAACAATAGTCTTATGATTCGTATTGACTCCAATTCTCCGGGGGAGTAGAATGATCGAGTCCAATTCTCCGACCTGCGATCCCAGTATTTTTGCTGGTTTCGCTCGCCGAAGCGATCGCTATAAGCCTTGACGCTGATGTGAGGAGGAAAGAAATGCTACTGACCACCGAAACAACCACTTTTACGCGAGACGTCATGGGTCGTTATACCGCGAATACCTGGCAGGAAGCCATGGATAGCGCGGACACTTCGAAGAGGCCGGACGCCAGGCCCTTCGACGTTATTGTAATCGGCGGCGGATCGTTCGGCTCGGCAGTCGCACAGCACCTGTTCTACGCCGACAAATCCCGCAACCATCGAATCCTGGTTCTGGAGGCCGGTCCGCTCGCCCTACCGGAGCACGTTCAAAATCTGCCCATGATGGGACTGAACGTTCCCGGCGCCACGAGCATCGCGAACCTGAGGGCCGCCGGTCAGGACGGGCAGCCGCGGAACGAAGTCTGGGGCCTGGCCTGGCATTCGCCTACTCCCTTTGTCGGCCTCGCTTACTGTATCGGCGGACGATCCATCTTCTACGGCGGCTGGTCGCCGCGACTGCTCGATTCGGAAATGCTCCCTGGGATTTGGCCGGGATCCACGGTCAGCGATCTCAAGGCGAGGTATTTCGATGAGGCCGCCAGGCAGATCGGCACGAGTGAAACCAACGATTTCATCTTCGGCGACCTCCATACGGCGCTTCGCCAACAGATTTTCGCCGGCATCAAAGGCAAGGCAGTCAAGGAGGCGATCCCGCTCGATCAGCTTCCCCTTACTCTGCAGAATGTCGAGCCTGGCAATCAAGACCTCCTTAAACTGGAGGCGCCCCTGGCTGTGCAAACACGCGCGAGGGCGGGCTTCTTCCCGATCAACAAGTACAGTGGGGTGCCACTGCTGATGAAGGCCGCCCGCGCGGCTTTCAATGAATCGGGCGGGGACGACGTGAAGAAGCGCCTGATGGTTGTTCCCGACTGCCATATCAAGAGGCTGATTGCGAGTGGCGGCCGCGTGACCGGCGTGGAAACCAGCAATGGCGTGGTATCTGTTCCCGCGAACGGCGTGGTTGTCATCGCCACGGCCACGGTCGAGAGCGCTCGCCTGGCGCTGCTTTCACTGGGCGGAATACCGAACTACAACGAGCTTGGCAAGAATCTATTGGCCCACTTACGCTCCAACCTGACGATCCGTATCCCGCGGGAGTCATTGTCGACGTTAAGCCCGGCTGTGAAGGAGCTTCAGGCGTCCGCCCTATTCGTCAAGGGACGCCATTCCAGCGCCAAAGGCCAATCTCATTTTCACATGCAGATCACGGCCGCCGGGCTGGACACTCCCGGCACGGACTCCGAAGCCGAGCTGTTCAAGAAAGTTCCGGATGTGGATGGATTCGATGCGTTTACGGCAGCCAACGATAAGACCGTGGTCATCACGCTGCGCGGAATTGGCGAAATGGAGCCGAACAATCCCAGCAGCTTCGTGCGGCTCGACTCGGAAACCGACGAATACGGAGCCAATCGGGCATTCGTTCAGATTACTCCAACCGCGACGGACAACGAGCTCTGGGACGCGATGGACCAGGCAGCGGACGAGCTGGCAACGGTTGTCGCGGGCGGCAAAGCCTTCGAGGTTCTGACGTCCGGCGGCTTCAAACCTGTAAACGCGGGACAGGCCGTAAAGGCTGTGCTGCCATTCAACTCACGTCGCGACGGCCTCGGCACCACACACCACGAAGCCGGAACGCTGCGGATGGGCGACGATCCGACCAAATCGGTGACGAACGCCAACGGCCATATTCACCACGTTGCAAATGCGTACGTTCTAGGTCCGGCTTTGTTCCCAACGATTGGCTCGCCAAACCCGATGCTTACCGGGGTGGCCCTGAGCCGCCGCCTGGCAGACCGGCTGGCAACCAAGCCGGCGCCAATCGTCACTCCCGCCGGAGTAACGTCGCTGTTCGATGGCGTGAGCGCCCAGAACTGGCAAATGGCGGGCCGGGGGAATTTCATCCAGGTCGACGACGTTCTCGAAGCCGTTCCGGGCGATGGGCTCGGCCTCTACTGGTGTGCGACACCGCTGCCCCCGGATTTCACGCTGATTCTCGAGTGGATGCGGACTCGCGATGACGATAACTCCGGCGTCTTCATCCGCTTCCCCGACCCAAACGGCAAAGGCTACGACAATACGGCGTGGGTGGGGGTGAACTTCGGCTTCGAGGTGCAGATCGACGAGGCAGGCCAGCCGGATGGCGCTCCGGAGCACAAGACCGGCGCCATCTACGCGCAGAAGGGACAAAAGCTGACCCAGGCCAAAGCGCTCCCGATCGGCCAATGGAATAAG
>JBGPOG010000344.1:0-5309 GCA_041487935.1 Chthonomonadia bacterium
ACGTGCTGTGGACCGGCCTGTGGCTGGGCAGCATAGACGACTCGCTCATTCGGACTTCGCGCTGGCTTGGACGCGTCCTTCCGTCGAACAGCGTGCTCATCGGCGACCCGGCGCCGGGCGTTTGTATGGATAACAACTTCAAAGCAATTCTAGTCATCAAAGGTCTCTGCAACGGCACGGAGCCGGTGGAAAAGTTCGAAGGGAGCCCGAGATTCATCGTCGTCGTGCGCGATAGTCCGGTAAAAAAGCTCTATTGGAACAAGTACTATCCTAATCTTCTGACATCCAGGCGCAAAATCGCGACGGCAAGAACTCTGCGATGGGACGTCGAGTTTTACGCCGTAGACCTTCTCCCAGAAAGGCACGCCCGGCTATGAAATATGCCACATTCAGAACCGCAAATGAACGCAGATGGACGCAGATGTTACTTGGGCTGATCTCAATCCCTAATCATACGGATCGTTTAGGCGGACGCCTGTCCGGATTCGGTTGTCTATCTGCGTTCATCCGCGGTCAACTGCGGTTACACGTCCTTTGGTCCGTGATTGCGATCGAAGTGGTTGGGACCAGTTCAACGCCTGCAGCGGCACAGGTCAAACTTCCCGCGATTCCGCCTTCATTCCGCAATCCGATTTCGGGATTACATTACGAGCGCAGCCGTGAATACGATCTCAAGAATATCTTACTCCGCCTGAAGGTCGACTGGCCGGGCCGCTCGCTCGCCGGGACGGTCGTTCACACAATCGTTCCGCTGCATGACGGTTTCACAAGAGTCGTCCTGGATGCAGGGCCGTCGATCAAGGTTTCCGCTTGTGCAGTGAATGGAAAGATCGCGAAATTCGCAATTGGCGGCGGAAAGCTTGTGATCGACTGTCCGCAACAGATCAAGCGAGGCGCTGAGACGCTTGTTTCGATCGATTATGCGGCCGTCGCGCCACGGCACCCGGCCCGGTTCGTCATGCAAAAAGGACTGCATTTTGTCGAGCCCGACAAGTTCCAGCCCGAACGGAAACCGGGGTTCTACACCTTTGGAGAGCCGACGGGCAACGACGACTGGGTCCCGATCTACGACTTCCCAAATCTGCGGTGTACCACCGAAACGATTGTGGAAGCCCCGGACGCCTGGTATGTCGTAGGCAATGGAAAGCTGATTGCCATTACCGAGAATCGAGCGTCCAAGACACGCACGTTCCATTGGAAGATGACCCAGCCGCACTCGACCTACCTCCTATCGCTCGCCGGCGGCGAGATGGACGTCGTGAAGGACCACTGGCAAGGGGTCGATCTGATCTATGCGGTCCCGAAGGGCGACGGGTCTTTCATTCCGGCGACTTTCGGCGACACGAAAGACATGCTGTCTTTCTTCTCCGAACGGATCGGTTACAAATATCCGTGGCCCAAATATGCCCAGACTTGCGAGTTCGATTTCGGCGGAGGCCAGGAGAACGTCAGCGCAACCACGCTCGAAGAGGGAGTGCTCGTCGACTCTCGCAGCGGCGTCCGCCCCGCAGCCAGCATCAACTCACATGAGCTCGCGCATCAGTGGTTCGGGGATCTCGTCACGTGCAAGGACTGGAGCCAGATCTGGCTGAACGAGAGCTTCGCCACCTTCTTCGAGCACCTTTACATGGAGCACTCGAAAGGCAAGGAGCAGTACGACGCCGAGCGCGAAGGCTCGCTCCAGGCCTATCTGGGCGAAAGCAAGAGATATAAGCGCCCGATCGTCACCCGCCGATTCCTGATCGCAGACGCCATGTTCGACAGCCACACGTATCCCAAGGGCGCGCTCGTGCTGCACATGCTCCGCCGCCGGTTAGGCGATGAGGCGTTCTTCCGCGCGATCGGCTGCTACCTGCACAAGCACGCGTTCCAGGTGGTCGATACGAATGACTTGATTCGAGCATTCTCGGCGTCGACCGGCATTAACGTCGAGCCGTTTTTCGATCAGTGGGTATTCCGACCGGGGCACCCGATCATCGACTATCGCTGGAAGTACGACGAAGGCTCGCGCCAGGTTAATGTCCAGGTTGCCCAGCTCCAGGATCCCCGGGAAGGCGCTCCGCTCTATTCGATAGAGATGCCGGTAGGTATCATCGCGGGCGGCAAATTGCAAGTCATCGCCATCGGGGTTAACCAACCCGTCACGGAGCTGAGAATTCCAAGCGCAACAAAGCCGGATGCTGTACTCCTCGATCCGGGCCACGACATCCTGATGGAGCGCAAACCGCACCAATGGCTGCCTGGCGAAAACCAGGCGGTCCTCAGTCTTGCTCCAAATTACGTCGATCGGCAGGCGGCCGCGCTCGCGATCCTTGCGGCCAAACCGAAGGATGCCGACTTGATTGCGCTGATTCGCCAGGTGAGCAATGATCCCTCTCCCGGCCTGATTACGTCGGCGCTCGGAACCGCCGGAGACCTCAAGAACCCCATATTGCGGGAGTCGTTCCGTGCCCTTCTCAAGCACAAAGACGAAGGTGTGAGAGCGGCGGCGTTCTACGCACTCGGCAAGCTTCCGAAAGATGTTAGCGACCTTCAGGCAGCGCGCGCCACGGTAAACGACAAAGAACAATTCGCCGTGGTAAACGCGGCCCTGTGGGCGTTGGCCGAATGGGATGCTCAGGCAAACCTGGATGTTTTCACACGTGCGCTGGCGATGTCTTCACGTGGGGACACCGTCCGATCCGCAGCTCTCAACGCGTTGGTCAAAGCCAACACGGACGAATCGCTCGATCTGGCAATAACTCAAACGAAATCCGGAGTTCCGCGCTCAATGAGGAGGCTCGCGGTAGACCTCTTAGGCAGAAACTATCCCAATAAACCCCACGCCACGGAAATTCTCACCAAACTGCTCAAGGACGAGGATTCCCGGGTGCGCGAACGCGTTTTCTATGCCCTGGTGGCGAGGAAGGATAAATCTGCGGTAACCGCCCTGCGGGATTTAGAAAAGACGACTCAAGATGCCGGACTTCGAGCGGCCGCGCGTGACGCGGCAGTAGAGCTAGAGAAAACGTGAACAGTAAGCAGCGGCGAGTGGCCACGCACTAGTCACCACTCACCACTCACATGAATTTCAAATGCCAAAAGACGCATCTATAAAAAAAGTCATGGTCATCGGCTCCGGCCCAATCGTTATCGGACAGGCGGCGGAGTTCGACTACGCCGGCGCGCAAGCATGCAAGGCGCTGCGTGAAGAAGGCGTCAAGGTGGTGCTCATCAACTCCAATCCCGCCACGATCATGACCGACACCGAAGTCGCGGATCGAGTCTATATCGAGCCGCTGAACGTTGAGTTTGCATCACGGATCATCTCGCGGGAGCGGCCAGACGGTCTGCTGCCGACCCTTGGCGGTCAAACCGGTCTCAATCTTGCCACACAACTCGCCGAGTCCGGCATCCTGGAAGAATGCGGCGTTCGTCTGTTAGGCACGCCGCTCGCGTCCATCCGCATGGCGGAAGACCGTGAGGAGTTCCGCTCCCTGATGAACCGCATTGGCGAGCCTGTGCCCGAATCCTGGATTGTCGAGACGAATGAGGAGCTGGAAGAGGTCGCTCACAGCGAAGTCTGGCCGCTCATCGTCCGCCCGGCATATACTCTTGGCGGCACAGGTGGCGGCTTCGCGAAGAACGCCCAGGAATTGTTGGAGATCGGCGCGCGCGGCCTCAAGCTCTCGATGCGCCATCAGGTGATGGTAGAGCGGTCGCTAATGGGCTGGAAAGAGATCGAATACGAGGTAATGCGCGACGCCAATAACACGTGCATCACCGTCTGTAACATGGAAAACTTCGATCCGATGGGCGTCCACACCGGCGATTCCATCGTCGTGGCGCCCTCGCAGACGCTCTCCGACAAAGAGTACCAGATGCTCCGGTCGGCTTCGCTCAACATCATTCGAAGCCTGGGCATCGAGGGCGGGTGTAACGTCCAACTGGCGCTGGACCCAAACAGCTTTCAGTACTATGTCATAGAAGTCAACCCGCGGGTATCGCGATCTTCTGCGCTGGCGTCCAAGGCGACCGGTTATCCCATTGCCCGCGTGGCCAGCAAGATCGCGATCGGACTGCGGCTGGACGAGATCGAGAACGCCGTGACCAAGAAGACGCTCGCCTGCTTCGAGCCGGCGCTGGACTATTGCGTGGTCAAGATACCCCGCTGGCCGTTCGACAAATTCACCCTGGCCGAGCGCAAGATCGGCACGCAGATGAAGGCTACCGGAGAGGTGATGGCCATCGATCGAGCGTTCGAGCCGGCGCTTATGAAAGCCATCCGCAGCTTGGAGATAGGCGCTTACGGACTTACCGCGAAGAGAGCCCTCAACCTTTCCGACGTTCAGCTTGAAGACCTGATCGCAACCCCGAACGACGAGCGATTGTTCGTTATTGCGGAAGCGTTTCGCCGTGGCATGATGGTGGAAGAGGTTACGGCGCTTTCGAAGATCGACAAATGGTTCCTGAACAAGCTGCAGGGTCTCATATTGATGGAGACCAGGCTAAAGGTGCACGGCCGTGCAATGGCAGCCGTGGCGGACACTCTGGACACCGATTCCAAAGAGGTGGATCTGCTGCGTGAGGCCAAGAAAATGGGTTTTAGCGACCGCCAGATTGCAGACTACACCGGTCTCACGGAACGAATTATCCGAGATCTCCGCAAGGCCTTCGGTATTGTCCCGACCTACAAAATGGTCGACACCTGCGCCGCCGAATTCGACGCAGCGACTCCCTACTTCTACTCGTGTTACGATAACGAAGATGAGGTTTGACGATGCGCGAGGACCGGCGAAAGCGCACTCTCCATGTCGCCCTATGGATCCTTTCACTCGTATTGTTCGCACGGTTCGTCTATGTCAGCGTACGAGGACTATCCTTAGAACGGGTGGATTTTGCGGACTATTATACCGCTTCGCGCGTCCTCGCGGAAGGGGCTCCGGCCGCTCGTTCTTATGACCCGGCCTGGTTCGCTGCGCAGGAGAGAAGACGTACTCCGAATACCTTCGGGAATTGCATCTTGCCTCCCGCCGCATCCATCGTGCTGCTTCCAATCGCCCTAAGACCTTATTCTCAGGCGCGCGCAATCTGGCTGGCAGTCAATCTCCTCACGATGGCGGGAATCCTGGCGTTTTTCACCAAGACGCTTGGTTTGCGCGGACCGGCGCTGGCCGTCTTTCTTTCAATCGTTATGCTTTTCGCGCCTCTCCAGGCAAATCTTATCGAGGGCCAGTATTATGTGCTCCTGCTCGGATTGGTGACCGTGGCCTGGCATGGATATCGACAACGGAAAAGTCGAGAATATGGCATTGCCCTCGGGTTGATGA
>JBGPOG010000345.1:0-5274 GCA_041487935.1 Chthonomonadia bacterium
AGGGGCGCAAGAAGCGCGCGTAACGTGGACATGGCATCTCCCCTCAAATCAAGCAAAACAAATCATCAAGAACGCATCACGAGGGAGGGCATCATGGCCCGGCCTGCACGAGGACAGTATAGGAGCGGTCATGGCGATTGTCAATACCAGAATTGGAAAAATGGGGTGTTGAATATATCACACCTTCGATGCGACTAAATTAACAGTGAGGAATTGGGGAAAACCCTGCAACAAGCGCCTCGCCTCCTTCAGGAAGGAACTCGCCATCGATTCGGCGCTTGAGCTCTTCTGCGTTAATCTGCGAAATCTGCGGATTCAAACGCTGTTCCCTTCGATCAGCGCATCCAGCTCCGCATCGTCCATCCCGTCGAACTGCTGCAGGAATTTGCTGGTCTCCTCGCGATATTTAAGTCCCAGTTCCCGGCGCATTTTGGCCTGGATATAGCGCATTTTGTCTTCGCGCGTCCTGCAGATTAGCCTCGGCACCTGTGCCGGCTTGCCGTCCTTCAGGGCAACCACCGTCAGGTGGCACGAATTGGTGTGCCGTACGGCTCCGGGCTGGAACGCGTTCCCGCCGGGCGAGCAACCCGCCAGGACCGGCGAACATAGGGATGAGACTAATAATAGAAGTCTGGCTGGCCGAAGCGTGGCACACCCCCCATCCACCACAGCGAATCAACTGTAATCGGAGGGTTGTCGCGCCCTCGGTCATTCTGTAGCTTTCGAAGCTATACGCTTTATGGTCACTATTGTCAAGCGATTTCTTTTGTGATTCTCAAGAATAGTGCTATTTGCGGGCTGCCGTGAATTGGCGGTTGCGGGATTGGGGGATGGTCTATTCGCGCTCAGCCGACGGGGTGTCTTCGGCGCCCGGGTCGTACGCAAACGGGGAGACAATTCCAAGATTCTTGAGTTCCTGCACCAAGCGTGAAGACTCGGACAGTATGAAGGATGCGAATTTAACCGTCTCCGGGTCAGGATACTTCGACATCTGTTTTGCCATGGCGCAGATCGAAGAGATCGGCGCCAGCAACGCGTCCTCGTTGACGAGAATGCCCGGCAGCTCAACAAGACGCTGCTCTTCCAGATGCCGCCTCTCGGCGGAGACGGGTTCGCCGCCCTCGATCGCACCTTCGAGTTGGGATTCGCGCGCCAACCGCGCCTCTACTTCTCGCAGCTCTCGCGCAACCGCTATGTAGAGCGGTGTGCGATCCATATCCTTTTCATCTGAAACACCATAATCCGCCCGATTGGTACCATAAAAAATCGGGTCGGTCGTCGCGTAGTTAATGAACATGACCGCGATGAACTTCTGGAACACATTTCTATCGAAGGTGTACCTGCTCTCGTAGTTGGCGTCGTCAGTGACGCAATCGAGCACGTCGGCAAACAGGGCGCCCACGAATTCACGGGAAGGCCTTTCAGTAACTTCCGCCACGTTGGTTCCGCCACGGAATTCATATCTGTAGTAAGGCTCGCTGCCGTTGGCATGGCCCTCAGCTTCCGCGACCGAGGCGAAAACGTTGAGCTTCATCATACTGTCTAGATTGCGCCGGGGATATCCGCGGTTGATGATATCCATGGCATAGGATTTGAACTCTTCCAGGTCTGTCCCCAGGAAATGCGCCCTCTGGCACCGGATGCGCTCCCGCAGCTCGGTCAGCCGCCTTACGAGCTTGGTGCGAGCGTCGTTGACGATCTCCATGAGCTCTTTGCGCATCTCGTCGTCGTCGGGGAAGTAGTCCAGAGTTTCGTACGTGGTTCGGATGACTGCGAAGTCGTTGAGGCCGTCTTCGAGGCACGGATAGGCGATGCCGAGGAGGAGGTCATCGGGAATCGTCTCGACGGTGTCGGCGTTGCGAATCCCCGATTCCGGCCTGACGAGCGCATAAAACCGATTGTTGGTCGCAACCGACTTGATCAGCGCTACGCGGCGATTATCCGAATAGATTGGCAAGGATCCCTGCATAAACCGTTATCCAATGAAGATTCATCGACGCGGCTGAATTCAAAACCGCCGTATGTCCAACGCCGAGGGGGCTTTTGAATCGTTCCCGAAATCGGCAAGAAAAATCACCGGGAATACATTAGTGCCTGATGTATAACGACGCGCCATAGAATACATCCCCGTTCAAGCTATATCCGCGAATCTGCAGATTGCGCGCCACGGGCACGGCAATTTCGGCATTAAAACGATGGGCGACATATTCCACATTCGCGGTAAAGCCGAGGGTGAACCGGCCGGTCAACCCTACGTAGGCTCCGCCCAACTTGCTGGTGCCATACCCTGCGTGTACTTTTAAGTCGCGGATTAGATGCTCCTGGTTCAGGCTGAGCCCAAGAGTCTTCGTGGCGGCAGCGAAGAGCGAGCGGCCCTCCCGTCCTTTGTTGAGCGCGTCGCGCAAGCCAACGGAGAACGCGGGCGCGAAGTCGGAGAACGCGTTGCCGGTCAAAGTATATTGCAAGCTGAACGTCTCGCGGCGCTGGCCGCCCAGCTCAAAGTGCTCACCTTCCAGCTCCAGTCCCAGATCTTGTTGCGGGAGCCCCGCGTTTATCCAAGCGATGTTGGAACGCGAGTTATCCGCAAGGGTCGCAAACTCAATCCGCGCGGCGCCCGGAGTAGTAATCAAGCCGCGTGGCGCAAGAACGATCCGGTCACCGGAGGCCCTCATTTCAAGCAGCGACATTAGACAAATAGGACCTAAGAGCCAAAAAAGAAAAGTGAAGGCGCGCTTGTGCCCGGCATATGTCGATCGTAGCCGCTTTAGAATCATACTGGAGCCGCCTCGGGCATTCTACGCGTCGGGGATCGTTTGCTTGCGTGCCTGCGTTCCATGAACCGGGCCATCCTGTGAAGCGCTTCCTCCAAATTTGGCAGCGAGGTTGCATAAGAGCACCGAATGTGCCCCTCTCCGGACGCACCGAACACGGATCCCGGTACGACAGCTACGCGTTCTTCCTTCAAGAGCAGCCCGGCAAATTCCTCCGAGCATAGACCGGACCGCCGGACTGATGGAAACGCATAAAATGCGCCCTTCGGCTCGATACAATCCAATCCGATTTCGTTTAGACCGGAAATGAAGAGCCGGCGGCGGCGATCGTACTCGCCAATCATCGATTGAACGTCGTTTTCCGCGTGCTTCAAAGCTTCGATTGCAGCCATTTGGGAAACGTGTGGAGCGCAAAGCATCGCGTACTGGTGGATCTTGAGAATCGCCTGTGTAATTTCCCGCGGCGCGCACGTATAGGCGACGCGCCATCCGGTCATCGCATAGGCTTTGGAAAATCCATTCAGGAGAATGGTGCGCTCTCGGGCTCCAGGAAGTGAAGCGACACAAGTATGGCTGCCCGAATAGGTCAGCCGGTCGTAGATTTCGTCGGAAATAATGTAGAGATCGTGCTTGACGGCGAGGTCCACGATTGCCTGGAGGTCCGCGCGCGTTTGAGTTGAGCCTGTCGGATTGTTGGGTTGGCAGAGCAGGATGGCCTTCGTTCGCGGAGTAATAGCAGCCTTTAGCTCCTCGGGCCTACATCGGAAACCGTCTTCGCCCCTGGACTGAACCGGCACGGGAACGCCCCCCGCAAAAGCGATTCCAGGAGAGTAAGAGACGTAAGATGGCTCGAAGAAGACCACTTCATCGCCGGGGTTCAGAATCGCCCGGAACGCCAGATCCAACCCTTCAGAAACTCCCACTGTAATGATGATCTCGTTCGATGGATCGTATTCGATTCCATATCGCTCGGAGAGATAGATCGAGATCGACTCTCGGAGCTCGATAAGACCCGAGTTGGAAGTATAGGCCGTACAACCGTGCTCGATTGCATAGATGGCCGCCTCGCGAATCCGCCATGGAGTAACAAAATCGGGCTCGCCAACGCCCAGGGAAATCACGTCTTCCATCTGGCTGGCAAGATCGAAGAAGCGGCGAATGCCGGAGGGCGAGGTCGCCTCAACGACGCGATTCAGAGGCTTCAAGGCGCTACCACCAAGCGTTGGTCGGCTTCGGTCTCGGCAAATATGTCGCCATCGTCTTTGTATTTTTTGAGGAGGAAGTGCGTGTTGGTAGCGTTTACCTGGTCGATCGTGGCAAGCTTCTCGGAGACGAAGTTTGCTACTTCCTTGATGCTGGAGCCTTCCACAATCACCCGGAGGTCGTGCCCGCCCGAAACGAGGAATACCGAACGGACCTCCGGATAACGGTATATTCGCTCGGCGACCACGTCGAACCCGGTCCCGCGCTGGGGCGTGACCGCGACGTCGATGAACGCCGAGACTTGCTCGCAGCCGAGCTGCTCCCAGTCGATCACGGTTTTATAACGTCGAATAACTCCGCTGCGCTCCCACGCCTGGATCTGGCTTCGCACGGTGTCCGCACCCAGACCAGTCATTGCCGCGATCTTCTCGGGCGGTGTGCGCGCGTCCTTTTCCAGGATTTCCAGAATCTCCCGCATATTCCTTCGTCCGCATCCAAAAGCTGAGCCTAGTATATTCCAAGATGGCTCAGTGCGTCAACGGGACGGAATATCAGGGGTGTGTGCCGGGATTTGTGGTGGTTTCATGTTGCGAGCGTTTTTTGCGAATAGGCGTACCTTTTGGCATTTGTATGGAGATCTCCGTGTCGCCTTTGCACGGTTTGTTCCAGCGCCCCGCTGAGGTGCGCGGCCCGCAAACAGAGCATGGCGTCCGCTCCCGCCCGCGACCACTTCATTCCCGGCTGCCTGAGCCGCTTGGTGAGTATCTGCTCGATGGCGCTCTCCATGATGCCGTCCGTACGGACTTTCTCTCTTCGAGCCACCGATAGGGCATTCGATGCCGGTTGCGCCAGAAGTAACCGAACTCCTTTTTCAGCGCTTCCGCATCCGCGGACGGCTGTTCGCCTCGCAGCCAGGGCGTCAGCAGGTGCAGCAATGCGCGATTCGTTCATGGCTTGTATCTTCTCGATTCGTTCCGCTCGCAACCAGGGCGTCAGCAGGTGCAGCAATGCGCGGGTGCTATTGTTCTTGCGAAGCAGCTTGCGCGCCGCCTCACACCAGGACGCCGCCTCTTTACTCTTCTCTCCGAAGCAGGCTCTAGCCGCGCTCTGGAGATGTTCCCCTGCATGATAGAAGTCGAGCACGGGCAGCGCCTCCGAAAATAGAAACCGCTGCCGCTCCCATATCCAGGCGGCCCCGTCGGATACAAACAGCGTGAGACGCCCCTTGTGCGGACCCTGCTGCCACGCCGCGCCCATCCGTGAGAATATCGCGTCCGCCACATGCACCCCGCTCAGATAC
>JBGPOG010000346.1:0-5258 GCA_041487935.1 Chthonomonadia bacterium
TAAGAAACTTCACCGTTTAGTGGATGAATGTCAACTTGCAAATTCAAAAACAGATCCCTGCGGGATGACGGGGGCTGTGACAGTTTCTTACGCTCAACGCCGCGTTAGGCGCGGTAAAATGCTCGGAATGACGGTTTCGCACTTTGTTGTCGTTGTAATGACACTATTGGGACACAACACCAGCAAGACGCGACGATTGCGATCGCTGATTGTTCCTACGATTCCTGGATACGCTCGGCCAGAATGGCAGCAGCCCATGAGGAGTCTTCGTCGTCGAGCGGAGGCTCTACCTCCCGACCGTAGTCCAATGAATAGTCATATCCGGCGCGGTCGTAGGCGAGCGTGAATGCCTTCTGAAGGTCGAGAGAAATGTCCGGATCGCCTTCCGCCAGTGGGATTGGTGTGATCGGAAGTTGCTGCCGGAGGAAGATTGGGTAGGCTTCGGCCCGCGGGCGCTTTCTTTCACGACTGACCAGCGCAATGTAATCGCATTCGGGTTGAGACCCCCGGACCGGCAGCCGGTCGCCGCCCCGTAAGAGGTCGATTTCGACCAGATGGGTCCGGGACCTCAGGACCTCTTCCCGCTTGCGAAGGTATTCGGACTTGCCGTCGCTCCCCGGGCGCTTATTTGCGGGTGACAGAACTTCGATGATGGTTACGACATCCTGCGTCTCGCGGTTGCGAATGGTAAGATAGTGTTCCCGCATTTCCTCCGGAATTGGAAGCGTGATTGCAACTGGGCGAGCAACTGCCGCGGTCGCGGAACGAGAGCTCCCGTACGGTAACGAGCCATCATCAACGATGGTTAAGTCTGGCCGGATGTGATCCCGCCCCTCAACTTCATGCTCCAGGTATACTCGCTCTTCTGCGATCACAACGTACTTCGGGCGGATCTCCGGCATGATCGAGTCGGCCACGCTTCCAATGAGCCGGAAGTGGAAGTTAGCCCAAGACTTGCCTTCGATATAGGGATCCATTCCCGGAAATGGCGACGGCATTGCATTTGTCCTCCATTATCGTATTATAGCAGTCAAATCGTCGTGCTTGGGATTCTGCCCGAACAGGAAATCCGTATAGCCGGAGAGAACCAAGTAACCGGGGCGGCGCGTCGCCGTCCCGGTATTGTAAGCAATTGGATCGACTGACCGGCCCTGGGCCGGTAGTTTCTTCCAGGAGTTTGAAAATGAGCACGATTCCAGGGATGGCAAGAACTTCCTGGTCTGTTTTGGCGACTGCGATCGCGTTGTTCCCCGCATTCCCGCCGGCCGGTGCACAGGCCGGGAGAAGGCCGGCCGGCCCAACATCCGCGAACGCGGCAAAATCCGCCGCAGCTCCCAGCACAATCGACGCCGAACTTAAGGAGGCGCTCAAGAGCGCACCCAAAGCAGCCGATTGGCCCAACTCGAACCATGCGACGCTGCTGGACCTGGCGGACATCACGGTAAAGCCGGACGGGACGGTGGTTGCCGATTATCGCGAATCGCACAAGCTCTTTAACGAGCGCGCGAGGGACATGGCCGAAGTCGACCTTCCGTACAACTCCTCCTATCAGAGCGTCAAAGTTCTGCGGGCGCGGACTATCAAGAAAAACGGGCAGGTGCTCGACGTGAACCCGGCGGACATCCGGACGTCCTCCACCTTCAGCGACTATCCGATGTACGACGATGCGATGACGGTCGGGTTTTCTATGCCCGGCATCGAGGACGACTGCGTTATCGACTACTCGTATCGCATCGTAACCCGGCCAATTCTCCTGAAAGGACACTTCTGGCAGCACTGGACGTTCTCGCAGCGCGGTCCGGTGTGGATATCCAAGCTTGTCTTGCATCATCCAACCGGCTGCAAAATCCAGGCGAAAGTCTATAACGACGATACCATTAAGCCGGCTTCCGTGATTGCCGCCGATGGCAAGACGGCGACCGAAACCTGGGCCATGCGCAACATCAAGCCGATCGAGCCGGAACCTTCGATGCCGGATCCTGTCGAGGCCGGCGTATGGATGGAGATCACTTCGATTCCCACCTGGCAGGAGATTGCGAGATGGTTTTGGGACCTGGCGAAGCCGCAAACCGCGCCGAGCGCGCAGATCAAGGCCACCGTCGCAAAGCTGATTGAGGGGAAACAGACGGATGAGGACAAAGCGCGAGCGATCTACGATTGGGTTTCCAACAGGGTGAGGTACGTGGCGCTCGAATTCGGGCTCTCGGCCTTTAGGCCGCACGCCGCGCCGGATGTCTATACAAAGCTCTATGGCGATTGCAAAGACAAAGCGACGCTGCTCGTTTCGATGCTGGGTCTCGCCGGAATTAAGGCCAATCCGGTTTTGCTGGACGCGGGGAGCAGGGTGAAGACCCGCGATCACTTGCCGACGCTTAACAGTTTCGACCACTGCATCGCGATCGCAGTCGTCGGCGGCAAGGAGATCTGGTTGGATCCAACGGCGGAAACCTGCGCGTTCGGAGATATTCCGGGCGACGATCGCGGCTCCGACGCTCTAATCGTGCGCGAGGGACAGTGCGAGTTCAAGATGATCCCGGAATACGGGTCGGAAGAAAATGGCGGGAAGCTGCGGCTGGATATTTCTCTTCGCCCGGACGGAAGCGCCGACCTCAAGGCGCAAGTTACGGTGACCGGAGCGCACAGCCAGGAGATGCGCGCCTCGTTTCGGTCGATAACGCCCGAGCAGCGCAAGCAGGTGGGCCAGGCTCTGGCCCAAGCCTTTGCGACCGGCGCAACGATCAAGGAGTCCGCTTTCCCGCCGGCTACGGACAAAGAAGGACCGTGCAAGATATCGATCAGTTTGTCGGCGCCGAAATGGGCGAAGAAGGCAGGTTCGCTCCTCTTGGTGCCGATCATCTCGGGCTCGCTCCAGATCGGGCGCAATCCTTATACGGCGGACAAGCGGGTCTGGCCGATCGTCATTCAGGAGTCGTCAAGACAAGAAGGCGAGACGGTCGTGACTTTGCCGGACGGTTACATCGCGGAAGATATTCCTACCGATTCGGACATCAAGTCCGCGCTTGGGGAGTTCCAGCGGACCGTCCGAAAATCGGACGACGGCAAGCAACTGATCATCAAGGTTTCCACTCTAACCCTCGCCTGCCGCGTGCCTGCCGGAGATTACGCTAAAGTCAAGACCTACTACGACGACATCGCGCACGCATTCGACGATCCGATCGTCGTCAAGAAGGCAGCGCAAGCGAGCAGGTCGAAATGAGGATGCCTTGTTCGCACTCGCAGTAAAGCGCATGTAGACCGGCGCTCGTGAATCAGCCAGGTAGGGGTGAAGCATTCGCCGAATCAGTTTCTACTAACCCGTTACGATTTGGAGCGAATGCTTCACCCCTGCGCGAGAGTGAGCTGCGACAACCGGGCTTGAGACGGACGCGGTGCTCAAGCTTCACCCCTGCGCGAGAGTGAGCTGCGACAACCGGGCTTGAGACGGACGCGGTGCTCAAGCTTCACCCCTGCGCGAGAGTGAGCTGCATTATATTGGCCATCAGCACAATTGGCATAGGCATCTGCCACACCATCAGAAGGAGCGCATTCTTTGAAGAGAATAACGTCCGTTTGGGCGGCGGCCGCCGTTTCCGCCAGCATTCTTGGGTTAACGTCGAGGACCACTGCCCAGGGCCGTAACCCCGGCGCCACGCTGGGAAGTCCGTTGGCAGGACTCGTGCTTCCAAAAGAGGGCATCGCGAAACACGAAGGCAGTTGGGACAGATCCGGCGGGAATGGCGATGCGCGGAATGTCGCTCCCGGGGAGACGCTGACGCTGCTCGATTACAAAGGCGCAGGGATCATCCATCGATTCTGGGTGACGATCGCGCCGCGCTCCGAAATGACCATTCACCGCCAGGCAATCCTTCGGATGTACTGGGACGGCGAGCCGGCGCCAAGCGTGGAAGTCCCCATTGGCGATTTCTTCGGCGTGGGATTTGGCGAACAGAAGGACTACATCTCTTTGCCGCTCAACGAGACCAGCGGCGGATACAACTGCTACTGGCCCATGCCGTTCCACAAATCCGCCAAGTGGACCATTACCAACCTGAGCAAGAAGAAAATCGATGCGTTTTATTACAACATCGATTTCACGGGATTCAAGTCCATACCCAAAGATCTGCGTCACTTCCACGCCCAGTGGCGGCGGGAGAACCCGACCACCAAGGACAAAAACTATACCATCCTCGAAGCGACCGGCAAGGGCCATTTCGTCGGCGCCGCGCTCTTCATGCAGAACCGGCGAGGCAAGGGATTCGGGTTCCTGGAAGGCGATGAGATGGTTTACGTCGAAGGCGAGGAGAAGCCTTCCATCATCGGAACCGGTACCGAAGACTATTTCTCGAGCGGCTGGTACTTCGATCGCGGCCTCTACTCCGCCCCGTTCCACGGCGTCACCATCCTCGATCAAGCAAAAGGCCGTGTGAGCGCCTACCGATGGCACATCGAGGATGCGATGCCATTCAGCAAATCGATCAAGGTCACCATCGAGCATGGCACCAACAACGACCACGTAGCGGACTACTCCAGCGTGGCGTTCTTCTATCAGAACGAGCCCCACGCCGCCTTCCCTCCGCTGCCATTGAATCCGGATGACCTGCTTCCCTTCGTTCCGCCTCCGCCGTACAAGCTCGAAGGAGCGATCGAAGCCGAAGACCTTAAGGCGAGCGCGAAGGCGTCTTCGGGAGACATTAACACTCAAGGGACCGAGGGGTTCGACGGAAAGTGGAGCGGGGAGTCGCAGCTCTGGTGGCTGCCGAAAGCTGCCGGGGAGACGCTGGTACTCCAGCTCCCGGCGCCGGCGGACGGAAGATTCAAGCTGACCGGCTACTTCACGAAAGCCAAGGACTATGGGATCGTTCAGGCCATGCAAGGAGATCGGCGTGTGGGACCGGAAGTGAACCTGTACGATCCGAACGTGGTTCCGACCGGTGCGCTTGAGTTGGGAGAAATCACGCTCAAAAAAGGCGCGAATCCGATAACCATCAAAATCGCGGGCAAGGACAGCCGCTCCACGGGGTATCTGGTCGGTATTGACGGATTCGTGCTCGTTAAAGTCGCAGAGTGATTATTCCCAAAACTCACGTAGGATCTGCACCGGCCGTGCGTCCGTCATCCCGAGCATTTTACCGCGCCTAACGCGGCGTTGAGCGTAAGAAACTGTCACAGCCCCCGTCATTCCTGTATAGACCGGAGACATAGTTTACAGTTGGTCGGAGACATGGTTTACACTATTTGTCCTCATGGCGTAATGGATA
>JBGPOG010000347.1:0-5243 GCA_041487935.1 Chthonomonadia bacterium
AGAACCGCACATCCAAAATGCAAAATGCAAAATCCAAAGCTTGTCCTGAGCGAAGTCGAAGGATCCAAAATCCAACATGCCTATCTACGAATACCAGTGTACGGGCTGCGATAGCCGATTCTCAAAGCTCCAGCCTATGAGCGCGCCACTCGAGGGGAACGAGTGCCCACGATGCGGGAAACGGAAAACCCGTCGATTGATTTCGAGCTTTGCGAGCACGAAATCAGACAGTTCATTCCAGGGGTGTTACCCCACCTGTGCTCCCACCGGCTGAGGGACCAAGCGATGATCGGGGCGGCCGTGAGCCGCCCCTCGCTTTTGCAGAGTCATGTAAACTCCGCGCGCTTTCCCGTACCCACATCCCCCGAATGAGGAGGATTCCCCGCATCTATGTTTGATCTAAGTAAAGCGAAATAGTTGCAGAATTACGCTAATCCGTCATGCTGCAATGTCCATACGGACCCGTACCGGGCATCTGCTTTTAGCCCCGCTCAGCACAAGCTGTCAGCTCAAAAGCAGATCCTTTCAGGATGACGGGGTACGAGGACTTGTCGAGTTTTACAGCTACCACAAACGGCGGATTCGCCTGCCAATCACTTAAACGCCAGACATCCATCGGCAAACAGGGAGGAACATTAATGGACGAATCTGAAAAGGGAGCGAGGCTTTCGCGCAGGGAACTACTCGGCAAATCCGCCGTTGCGAGCGTCGCGGGACTTGCGGCGGGAATCTATCCGAATTATGCAGAGGCCGCTTCGCGCCGCAGGCGTGCTTCGCCTAACAACACCGTTGTGCTCGGCCTGATCGGCTGCGGCGGCATGGGGTCTGCCAACATGCACAACTTGATGGGGCACGACGAGGTTCAGGTCGCCGCCCTATGCGATGTGGACGATGCGCGAATGCCCAACGATATCAAGGATGTCGAAAAGAAGTACGGCAAGCGCCCGGCGATCTTCAAAGACTACCGAAAAATGCTGGAGCGAAAGGACATCGACGCGATCATCGTCGGCACGCCGGACCACTGGCACGCACTGAACTTGATCCACACGGTCGAGGCCGGGAAGGACGCCTACTGCGAGAAACCGATTTCGCACGATATCACCGAAGCCAAGATGATGGCGGCCGCGGTAAAGCACCACAAGAAAATCGTGCAGGTTGGCACCTGGCAGCGGTCTACCCGGGAATTCACTAACGCCGTGGCATATATCCGCGCAGGCAAACTTGGCAAGATCGTCTTGTGCAGAGCCTGGATCAACGACAGCGCTCAAGTCGGCAACCAAAGCCCTGGCGCGCCCCCTTCTTCGCTGGACTACGATTTCTGGACGGGTCCGGCAGCGTATGTGCCGTATGCGCCAAATCATGTCCACGGAAATTGGCGCTGGTTTCTCAACTACGGCACGGGGATGACCGGCGACTGGGGCGTGCATATGATGGATATTGCGCTGCTGGGCATGAGCAAGGATACCGACCTGGTAATGCCTCACGAGGTCACGAGCTACGGAGGAAAATGGGCGTACCCGAACGATGACCGCAACGCGCCCGATACCATGCAGGCGATTTACCGCTTCAAGGATCCGGATTTCGTATTGCACTGGCAAACGGGCCGCGACCACCCCAGCAAGCTCGACCATGGAACCGAGTTTGTTAGTGCCGACGGCAGAACCCTCCGAGTTTGGCGCGGAGGTTGGGAGATCCTAGCCCCAAACGGCGAACTTATCCCAAAAGAACCGGCGGAACCGACCACAGATCACTGGCAGAACTGGCTGGACTGCCTCAAGAGCCGGGAACAGCCGCGCTCAAACCTGGCCAGCATGGCCCAAACGACGATCTCTTGCCACCTGGCCAACTGCTCCATTCTCTGCGGCGAGACGGTTCACTTCGATAAAGCGACGATGGACATTGCCGGTAAAGCGGGGAAGAACACCGGCTCCTACTACCGGGAATACAGGAAGCCTTGGAAGCTGCCGGTGTATAAGGCATAGGGTTTCGAGGGAAGGGTCTATGACCAAGCTCTACGATGTCAGGCCCATGCCCGGCAGGAACCCGCAAATCGGTCTCTTGCTGTCCATGCTGGACGACGGCGCCACTGAATGGCGATCCGAGTTGGAGGACGTTCCGGATGAGGCGTCGTCTGGCAGCCATTTCCGAACGGCCACAGCCTCGGAGCACTGATCTTTCACATTGCCGAGGTGGAGGCATTCTGGCTGCAGCAAGTGATACCCGGATACGAGATGCCGAAGCAAGAACAGGAGCTGTTTATGTGCGAGGCAATCGAGCAGTACGAGGCGAGCTGGCCAACTCCGCCGCGAAAGCCTCTGTCGTGGTTCTTCGAACAGCACGATATTGTCCGGTCGCGCACACACATCAGCTCTTGGAAGGACTCGAAGATCCAGCGCAGGAGTCCAAGCGTCGCGATAACCGCGTGACGATGCGCCGGCTGTTGCATCACGTCATCTGCCACGAAGCCTACCATGGAGGACAGGCTGTTCTTCTTGCGCTTCAGCACAAAGCGTTGACCGGAGCGCCTATTTCATAACCGGCTCCCGAGGCCTTCTCGACTCGACGTTTGGCAGCCCCGGAAACGGCTTGTGCGGCTCTGTCTGGTACCAGTAGGCGGTGCTGCACATATCGTCGGAGCGCTCGAAGAGGCCGCCGGTGCGGTAACCGATGTTCTGGATGCTCACCCTCAGGTCTTTCCTAAACCTCACCGGGTCCTGAACGTGCCATCTGTACAGGGAGACCCGTCCTTTTTCCTCGAGCGGAGCGCCGTGGTAAGGCGTATTGAACTCCCCGATGCCCCACGCGGAGCCGAAATAATCCTCCGTTCCCGTCCCGGCGATCGTCGGGCGGTCTTGGTCTCCGTCGATAAAGAACTTCATCTCGCCTTCTCCCCACCAGTCTCCCGATAGTGGGACCAGAGAGAGCATCGTGCCAACGTAATGACCTCGGCCAAGGGCTTCAAGGATCGTGTAGTCCTTCGTGAGGGTCGTCGGATTCTCGCGCCGCCACTGCGCGTGGAAGCGCGCCGCGTTTTTGTCCAGCTTCTTATACCGCTCGAAATCTATCTGGTAAAAGAACAGTTCACCGAAGTCGGACGGACCCTGGTTTTCCACTTCGATCCGGGCGCTCTTGCCGAATGGCATCGGCCAGTAGCAATTCAGTCCTCGTCCCTCCGATACGCTGACCATCACCGACACCAGCGGCACCGACGCTCCCTGGCCCAGGCCGAAGAAATCGCCCAGCGGCGCCTCCACACACGGGGTCTTCGAGCCGTCCCAGTACATTCGGATCACCACGTCGCGCCACAAGTTTGGGCCAGCCTTGTACGGCCGCCCAGGCGGCGGCGCCGTAATCCAGATGTGCTTGATGCTGCCCGCGCCTTGAATGTCCGCCAGAACCACGGTCTGGCCCGGCGGCAGCTTAATCGACGGTTTGCCTTTTCGTGCAGCGCCAAGATTGCTGGATGAAGTCCCTCCTTTGCCTTTCTCTCCGGAAGGATTTTCGGCGGTTATCGCATAGGTTTCTGCGTCGGTCAGGTAGGGCAGACGGCCAAGATTTATGAGAGATTCCTGGGCAGACGCAACAGTGCTTGAAAGGAGGAGGCAACCGCCGATTGCCGCAAACCTGATAAGTAAACCACCAATTACTCGAAAGTCCCTCGCGCTCCCAATCTCACTTCGCATCCGCTCTCTCCTTCCAATAGTCAGGCATTGGCCAGCGAAACGCAACTTCCTGGTCGCCGGGCTTCACCTCGGGCGAGCCTTCATCGAACTTTCCTGAGGCGCCGGCACTATAGTTAACAAACCCGAATCCTTCACGTCGATATTTGAGTGGTTTGCCGCGATATAGTTCTGTGTGCTGAGCCGGCTCGGACGTCGGAGATTCATCAAGCCATGCCCATCCTGCGCCTCACCCACCACTCTAAACCCAGTAAGGCCAGCAGGCCCGCAAGGACCCAGGGTCTATCCCACGCAGTTCTCGACTCTTCCTTCCTCGTTGCAGCCCGTTCGGCCACCCGCAGGCGGCTCGGAAAATCGGCTGCGCTCTCAGGCGTGAGTGCCTGCCCGCCGCCGGCAATCGCGATTTGCCGCATCAGATCGGGGTCCGCGGATCTGTTGAGGTCTTCCTCGGATCCCGCGTTCGCCGTAAACATCGCGGAAACCTGCGTCGGCGAGCTTCCCGGCGCCTGAATGCTGGCGACGTATTCTCCTGGTTTTGCCGGACGATAAGTCGCGGTAAAATCAGCCTGTTTTCCGTCCGCGCGGGCGAGCGAGACACGATCGACATGCCCATCAGGGAGCGTAATCGTCAACGGAGGAACCGCTCCCCCCTTCGATCCACGCCGGTAGGCGAGCAAGGTTACCGTGTCGTTGACGGCGTATCCATTACGGTCAGTCCGGAGGGAGAGATTCTGTCCCGGCAGGAAGTCGCTTTCGCTGACCATCCACCGGACCACCTGGCTCCAAAATTCATCGTAGACTTTTCGATAGCCCTGAAGGTCGGGCGGCAGAAACGCCCATCGCCACATGCCCTGTCCGGCCATTGCCATGACTTTGCCCTGTCCATAACGCTGATAAACGAGGGTAGCCATTTCTCGCGAATCCTGATCGTCGACCGCGTTTTCCGCGCGCGCAAGCACGACTGCCAGCGCTTTTTCTCCCTTTACCCGGCTGGCAGAGATCAGAGAAGGCAGCTTCTTGATGATGGTCTGAGCATCTTCCGATGCCGCGAATGCAAACGCAGGATGAGAGCGGCCCTCCTGCGTGAGGCGGATGCGTAGGTCCGAGATTTCTGAATCTGCCCATGTCACCGGTTCGATGTCTCGCAGCGCCGGGCTCCGCTCGTCGGCGCGGCCGCGCAGAAAGAGCAGATTCCCACCCCGGGAAGACAGCCACTGTTTTAGCGCCTGTACGCCCGCGTCGTCGTAGAACTCTTCAATCCCCTTTCCAACGATGATCAGGTCATACCTACCCATCTGATCGGCGGTGCGCGGCAGGGCAATGCCTTCATCTTTCTCACTTCCGCCCAGGACTGCGAAGTACTTGGCATCCGTCAGTTTGTAGATCACGTCGAGAGTAACGGTTGGATCGTTACGCAGTGTTTGAGCAAGGAACTTGGAATCCCAGGATGGCCGGCCTTCCAGAAAGAGCACCCGCGCCTTCGCATTCAACACAGAAAGGAAGATGTTCGCCCGGTTGTTGGCCCCGTCCTGCTCCTCGTCTGAGGGAGTGACGGCGATCGAA
>JBGPOG010000348.1:0-5224 GCA_041487935.1 Chthonomonadia bacterium
ATTCAACTTGAAGCTCGTCTCCATAATAGAAATGGTACTTCTGGATCGCCTCCACGAGCAGATAGTTGATCGGCCACCAGACGGGCCCGCGCCAGTTTGAGTTGCCGCCGAACAGGCTTGTCGTGGACTCCCCGGGCTCGTAATCGACCGAGTACCCGTGCCCATCCACCCATAATGTATACGGGTTCTCCTTATGTACTGCCGAGACGCTGCGGATACCGTGTGGCCCAAGGAACTCGTTTTCGTCCAGCAGATAACCCAACACTCGCTTGAGTTGTTCTTCGTCCACGATGGATAAAAGCCGCCGCTCAGCCTTGCCGCGCCTCTCCATGCTCGCGGCATGGCTTGTGAGATCGGGCCGATTTTTTATGAACCACTCCAAGCGCTGCTTGAATCCCGGCATCCGATCGAGCTGATCGGAATCCAACGTCTCGACGGCCAGCAGCGGGATCAACCCGACCATGGAGCGGACCTTGAGTGGGATGCGATTGCCGTCTCCCAGGTGCAGAAAGTCGTAGAAGAAGCCGTCCTCTTCGTTCCAGAGCTCCAGGCCTTCGCGAGCCAGATTGTTCATCGCGTGGGCAATCCTCAAGAAGTGCTCCCAGAATTTGCTCGCTACGTCCTCGTAAACCGGATCTTCGGAAGCCAGCTCGAAGGCGATGGCCAGCATGTTCAGCGTGTACACGGCCATCCAGCTCGTGCAGTCCGACTGCTCGAGGTAGCCGCCGGTCGGCAGCGGAGCGCTCCGATCGAAGATTCCGATGTTGTCCATCCCCAGGAATCCGCCCTGGAAAATATTCATATCGGCGTTATCTTTCCGGTTGACCCACCAGGTGAAGTTTAGCATCAGCTTATGGAAGACTCGCTCGAGGAACCGCCGATCCCCAACTCCGCGACGCTTTTTCTCGATCTGGTAGACTCGCCAGGCGGCCCACGCATGGACAGGCGGATTGACGTCGTCGAACGCCCATTCATACGCCGGAAGCTGCCCGTTCGGGTGCATGTACCATTCGCGCAGCATCAAAACAAGCTGCTCCTTGGCGAATTCCGAGTCTATAAGCGCGATCGGCACGCAGTGAAATGCCAAATCCCATGCCGCGTACCATGGATATTCCCATTTATCCGGCATCGAGATAACATCGGCGTTGTAGAGGTGCTTCCAGGCGTGATTTCGGCCGGTGAGCCGTTGTGAAGGTGGCGGAGGTCCGGCAGGATCTCCGTGAAGCCACTGCTCGACCACATAGTGGTAGAACTGCTTGGACCACATCAGCCCAGCAAAACCCTGTCGCATCACGCCTCTTGCGTCGCCCGACAAATCGGATGGAATTACCGTTGAATAGAACTCGTCCGCCTCTTTGATCCGCGTTCTAAACACCCCGTCGATTTGAGTAATTGGGTTGTTGGGTGATTGGGTAATTGGCCTGTTCGTGACCGCTGTCGTACTCGTCCTCGTCGTCGAACTCGTCGCCGGCTCTTCGGCTTGTGCAACCGAGTCCGTCAGTCGAAGCCGAATTACCACCGACGCTCCTGGCTTGATAGTGGCTTCATAGTGCGCGGCGGCCTTTGTGCCGGTTCGTGCCGGGTTTACTGCGTCTTTCCGGCTGCTGACGACGTATTCATTGAATGCATCCTTCACGAACGGTGTCGGATTTTCCGAACCGAAGAGGCGTTGTATGTTCGTCTCGTTCTCGGTAAAGAGAAGCTCGGGATCGTCTTCGCAGTGTAACAGACGGTCGCCATAATAAGGTTCATGGAGGAGGATGTTGCCGCCGGACAAAGCTTTCAGGCAGGGACGCTGCACGTCGTATCCCCACGACCAGGTGTTGCGGAACCAGACCGTTGGCAGCAAGTGGATCGTCGCCGCATCGGGTCCGCGGTTGATCGCGGTAATCCGGATACAGATGTCTTCCACGTCCGCCTTGGCGTATTCCACAAAGACGTCGAAGTACCGGTTTTCATCGAAGACGCCCGTATCCAGGAGCTCGAATTCCGGCTGGTCCTTGCCGCGACTGCGATTCTCGTCCACAAGACGCGCATATGGAAATTCCGCCTGCGGATACTTGTAAAGATATTTCATGTAGGAGTGCGTGGGCGTGTTATCGAGGTAGAAGAAATACTCCTTGACGTCCTCGCCATGGTTTCCCTGGCTTCCGGTAAGTCCGAACATTCGTTCTTTCAGAATTGGGTCGCGCCCATTCCAGAGCGCCAGAGCAAAGCAGATGCGCTGATGGCGGTCGCAGATACCCGCGATGCCATCCTCATTCCAGCGGTAGGCTCGTGAACGGGCGTGATCGTGCGGCAGATAGTCCCAGGCTTCGCCGGTGGCGCTGTAATCCTCCCGAACCGTCCCCCAGGCGCGCTCGGAGACGTACGGTCCCCAGCGCTTCCAATGACCCTTGTGTTCTCTTGCTTCATCCAGACGTTTTTGCTCTGCGATCACGATCGAAGCTCCTTGGCGCCTATTGCGGCGGATTGACGAACGCCGGCTTCCGGATTTGATAAAGCTGCATCAGGCGCGAGACGAATATCTTGGTCGGAATGTCCTTGGGTTTAGGGTAGAACGTACAATGCCTGCAGAATTCATGTGAGCCGGTCTCCGGCAGAAAAGGCGGTATAGTCCGCAGCCGAAATCACTCCCGGCGAAATGAACCTGTATCCCCTGCAGCGAATGAAATCCTCGCCGGCCCTCCGAATCCCTCGGAATCAACCGCGTCTGCCGGTGCCGGAGGTCTTTGGCGTGGGAGCCGGCCTGGGCCGGGCTTGCGTCGCGCGGCGAAAGATATTCCAGGAGCTCAATAGCCGGTCCGGTTTCTCCGCGGATGCTGGTGATCCTCAGCCGCGCCCCGAACACGTTGTTCAGATGCTCCTGTTCTTCTCCATCGTTCTCGCTTGCACCTGCCATACGAAAACCTAGCGTGTCACGATAGAACTGCAGACTGGCTTCAGTATTTGAGACTACGATTGCCGTATGATCTATTCCCTGAAATATTCGATCCGATCGGCGCCACTTGGCCAGGCCTTTGTCCTGGGGGAACGAATGAACTTCCAGCAAGTGCCCGTGCGGGCCCTTAAAATAAAATGCCTCGATGCCTGCCGCCGCCTTGCTCCAGTCCGGAATGCTCTGTGGGCCGGCTTACGCGTGGCGGACTTAGTTGCAATGCAAGCGGAGAAAATCCGCGCTCGTCCGTCCAATCATATTCGAGGTTTCTAAACATGGCCGCTGCCCTCCTTCCGTTGGTTAAAGGCCGAATCTTTGAAGATGGTTCCCCGGATTCCTTCAAGTGACCTAATCAACTACAGGCACTTCAGACGCAGCGGGTCGCAATATTCCGGGCAAACCATAGAAATCGAACCTATTCCGCCTCCTGAGCCGTATACATGGAGTACGCCACAAAAACGGCTCATTTAGAGCGTAAGGAAGTTGATCCGGATGACCGCTTCAGGTCTCCCAACAGGTAACAGTTCACATTCGATGTGTGGGGTGAAGCATTCGGGTACAAACCTCGCAATGATTACGCAACATGTTCGCCCGAATGCTTCACCCCTACCGGTCAGCAAAACAATCCTTCCCGAACCGCGAACAGTTACCCCGACAGCCAGGGCTGGACTTCCATGCGAGTAAAACTGCTATAATAGCTCGGCAAGGAGTGGCCCGTCGTGGAGATACTTGAAACCGTGGACCGCGACGCGATCGCCGGTCTGCGTGACGAATGGAACGGCTTGCTCGATCGCTGCCCAGCCGCGACGATCTACCAAACCTGGGAGTGGAACGAAGCCTGGTGGAGGGTATTCGGAGCGAATAAGCGGCTCAGGCTGCTTCAAGTGCGCGAAGGCGGCCGGTTAATGGGGTTTGCTCCGCTGTACGTAAGCCGGCACCTGGGCACCCCGCTCCGCAGGCTCGCCTTCATCGGAACGGGCGCTACCGACTACTTGGACGTGTTGGCGGAGGAGGACCGCGCCCCGGAAGTCTGCGCGGCGATTTTACGCTATCTCGATACCATGCAGGGCTTAGACGCCGCCGACCTCCAGCAGCTACGTCCTGAAAGCGAATTGAGGCGGGCTGCCGAGTGCCATCCCAGCTTGATAGCCGGCGCCAGGCGCGGAGAGCTTATTCCGCAAGAACCGTGTCCGTACCTGGAGCTGCCCGCTGAATGGGACGAGTATTCGGCTAGGCTGGGCAAGAAGAATCGGTCGAATATCAGCTATGCAGAACGCCTGATCGCCAGAACATTTTCTAGCGCGGAGGCATCATTAGCTAGGTCTGACAATCTCGAAACTTCGTTGGATGCGCTGTTCGACCTGCACCAGCTCCGGTGGAAAGCGCGGTTCTTACCGGGCGTGCTTCGCACGGAAAAGGTTCGCGAATTCCATCGGATCGTGGCGGAGCGGTTTCTCGAACGTGGATGGCTTCGACTGCACGTGACCCGTATCGATTGCAAGATCGTCGCCGCACTGTACTGCTTCCGGTTTCGAGAACGGTACTACTACTATCTTGGAGGGTTCGCCCCGGACCTTGCAAAGTACAGTCTCGGAACGGTGCAGACAGCGGGCGCCATTCGGCAGGCCATCCGGGAGGGATGCTCAGAATTCGATTTTCTGAGAGGCAACGAGCCGTACAAATACCGATGGCAGCCCGAGGAGCGCGTGAATTGCCGGTTGATTTTGAGCCAGCCGCAAAGTGTCCGATCCCGTTCCTTGCTGGCCATCAATCGAATCGAGCGCAAGGTGGAGCATAAGGCTAAGGCATTTGCGGAAAGTCGCGGACGGAGGAAGTCCTCATGAAGGGGTTAATTGCGGTCCTGTTTCTGGCCCTGGCCGCCATGTCGGCGTTCAACTACATCCAGGTTCAAGACCTAAAACAAGAGGTCGCGCGTATGCAGGCAAAGCTGAATGAGCAGCAGGCGGGCGGCGTGACGGACCAGGTCGTCGCGCAAGCGGCTCAAGCCATTGCGCAGGCGAGGGACGCCATCTCTAAGATGGACACGTCTCGCGCCAGAACCGCACTGGATTCGGCCCGCGAATACCTTGCAAACGCAAGTAAGACCGCCAGCGCCAAGGCCGGGCCGACGGTTAAGTGGCTTGAAGAGCAGGCATCCGACCTGAATAAGCGGGTGCAAGATCGAATCCACGGAAAGCCGTAGGACGTAAGCCGCTTATCCGGATCTCGTGCCGGACCTGGAATGCCGGAAGGAATTAGGAGATGTTCTTGCAATGGACCGCGAGC